>CAZGIO010000180.1:0-3547 GCA_964525975.1 uncultured bacterium | reverse complement strand
ATGGTGATCACATTGTCCTTGACCGAGATCTCAATATCGTCTTTTTTCAGTCCCAGCGGTGCGAGGATATAGCGTTTTTCACCATCCGCATAGACGATGAGCGCTATCCTGGCAGATCTGTTGGGATCATATTCTATGGCAGCTACTTTTCCCGGTATGCCATATTTGTTCCTTTTAAAATCTATTATCCTGTAAAGGCGCTTGTGTCCGCCGCCTCTTCTGCGCACGGTTATATTACCATAGTTGTTTCTGCCGGCTTTGCGGACAAGCTTTGTGACCAGTGACTTTTCGGGAGCTTTCTTATCCACTTCCGAGAAATCAAAACCGGTCATCCCTCTTCTTCCGGGAGTTGTGGGTTTATATTTCTTGATTCCCATTGTTCAGCACTCCTTCCTGATCAGTCAAAGAGGTCAATTCTCTGACCCTGAGCCAATGTCACAACAGCCTTCTTCCAGTCGGGCCGTTTTCCCTCGACAATACGGACTCTTTTCTTTTTACCAAGAACATTCAAGACCGCGACTGATTCCACGTTCACGTTGAACATCTTCTCAACGGCACGTTTTATCTCGCCTTTGTTTGCCCTTGAATCAACCTTAAATGTATATTTGTTCATCGTTTCCTTCGCCACAAGACTCTTTTCAGTCATCACAGGCTCAAGGATCACATCAAACGGTGTCTTCATACAAGCACCTCCTCGATAGCATGCGCTGCTTCCTTGGCGATGAGTACTTTATCAGCAAGCAGAAGATCATAGACGTTCACTCTGTTGGACGCCACGATATTCACCTTGTCTATGTTCCTTGTGCTCTTGAACACCGCCTCATCATAAGACTTGAGAACTACCATGACCTTCTCACCTTTTTCGATGAACTTGCTGATAAAATCAGCCATGGTCCTGGTCTTGATCTCTTTCACCTCTATGGCGTCGATCAGGAACATCAGGTTTTCTTTCGCCTTGATGCTGAGGGCGCTCTTGAGAGCAAGCTTCCTCATCTTCTTGGGGAGCTTCTTGCTGTAATCCCTGGGTTTAGGACCGAAAGTAATTCCGCCGCCTACCCACTGGGAAGCTCTTGTCGTACCCTGTCTTGCGCGTCCGGTGCCTTTCTGTTTCCAGGGCTTCCTTCCGCCGCCTTTTACTTCAGAGCGTGTCTTCGTAGAATGTGTTCCCACTCTCTTGTTCGCAAGCTGTCTTACAACAGCCTGATGAACAAGCGCCATGTTCGGCTCAATGCCGAAAACAGAATCAGCCACTTTTTCAGTGCCGATCTCCTTGGCTTTCATGTTATATACTTTCAATTCCATCTTGCATCATCCTTCCTTACTTAGCTGCCTTCGGCGAGTTGTAGATATAGACCAGCGAGCCGTTAGCACCGGGAACTGACCCTTTCAGGAAAAGGAGGTTCCGTTCATCGTCTTTTTTGACTACTTTAAGGTTTTCTGACGTGAAGTTTACGCCACCCATTCTTCCGGGCATCTTCTTACCTTTGAATACCCTTGAAGGATAACTTGAAGCACCCTGTGAACCGGGAGCGCGATGGAACTTGGAACCATGCCCCATGGGGCCTCTGTGCTTTGAGTATCTTTTTATGGTTCCCTGGTAACCCTTACCCTTTGTCACTCCTGAAACGCTCACTTTTTCAGCAAGGTGTTCCATGGTCACTGCATCACCTATCTTGAACTCCGCGGGCTTCATGCCGCGAAATTCCCTGAGGTGCTTGCGGAGCTCTATCTCATTTTTCTTAAAGTGTCCCGTATAAGGTTTGTTTTCCTTACCCGCGGCACCAAATCCAACCTGGACAGCTTCATAACCGTCTCTGTCGTTTGTGCGAAGCGCGGTAACGATGTTACCTGCAACATCCACAACGGTCACAGTGGCGATCTTGCCGTCTTCCAGGATTATTTGAGTCATTCCGAGTTTTTTTCCGAGAATTCCCATGATCTTGCCTCCTATTTTATCAGTTTGATCTCCACATCAACGCCTGAAGGAAGATCCACTCTCATGAGAGCGTCCATTGTCTTCGGGCTGGGATCAAGGATATCCAGTAATCTTTTGTGGACTCTCATTTCAAACTGTTCCCTGCTCTTCTTGTTCACATGAGGGGAACGCAGAACTGTGAAACGGCTTATCTTTGTGGGCAGAGGAATGGGGCCCACTACTCTGGCTCCGTTTTTCTCAGCGTTTTCCACAACCTTTTTCACAGATTCGTCCAAAAGTTTGTGATCGTAACCCTTCATCTTAATTCTAATCTTTTGTCTTTCCATTATAACCCCACCTTTATTCGATGACCTCAGAAACGACGCCGGCACCTACGGTCCTGCCGCCTTCCCTGATAGCGAACCTGAGTCCCTGTTCCAAAGCCACAGGATGAATAAGTTCAACCGTTACTGTGACATTATCACCAGGCATACACATATCCACGCCTTCAGGAAGCTGAAGTGTTCCGGTTATGTCAGTTGTCCTGAAGTAGAACTGAGGCCTGTATCCGCCGAAGAACGGTGTATGTCTTCCACCTTCTTCTTTCTTCAACACGTAAACCTCACCCTTGAACTTCTTATGAGGAGTGATGGTGCCGGGTTTGGCAACAACCATACCTCTTTCAACATCTGTCTTGGCTATGCCTCTCAGAAGAAGACCCACGTTGTCGCCGGCCTGACCTTCATCAAGTATCTTCTTAAACATCTCGACACCGGTGACTACTGTCTTCTGTGTCTCTTCCCTGATGCCTATGAGATGTACTTCTTCGCCTGTATGAATCATACCGCGATCGACTCTTCCTGTGACAACTGTGCCTCTGCCTGTGATCGAGAAAACATCCTCAATGGGCATCAGGAAGGGCTTATCCACGTCCCTCTCAGGTTCGGGGATATAAGTGTCAAGTGCGTTCATCAGCTCATCAACAGGCTTACACGCTTCACAATCGTCTTTGCCGCAGCCGCATTCCAGTGCCTTCAGGGCGCTTCCCCTTACAACGGGGATGTCATCGCCAGGGAACTCATAAGAGCTCAAAAGGTCACGGACTTCCATCTCTACGAGCTCCAGGAGCTCTTCATCGTCGACCATGTCGCATTTGTTCAGGAAGACTACGATATAAGGCACGCCGACCTGACGGGCAAGCAGGATGTGCTCGCGTGTCTGGGGCATGGGGCCGTCAGCAGCGCTGACAACCAGGATAGCTCCGTCCATCTGCGCGGCGCCTGTGATCATGTTCTTTACATAATCAGCATGGCCGGGGCAGTCCACATGAGCGTAATGCCTTATTTCTGACTCGTACTCAACGTGCGCTGTAGCTATGGTTATACCGCGCTCTCTCTCTTCAGGTGCCTTGTCTATTGCGTCAAAATCCATAGTTGCAGCGAGATCCTTTTTGGCAAGTACCTTTGTCATGGCACTCGTAAGGGTGGTCTTACCGTGATCCACGTGGCCTATCGTTCCCACATTTACATGGGGCTTATTCCTTACAAATTTTTCCTTTGCCATCTTTCCTACCTCCTATTTACTTCTAATGGGAAGCCCGTGACCGGGCCCCGGCAGTCTCCTCAGAGTGCC
>CAZGIO010000179.1:2583-3554 GCA_964525975.1 uncultured bacterium | reverse complement strand
AACAGCGAGAGCTTGTTGAGCAACTGGTGCATACACTCGAAGAGAAGCAACATGGTCCGGTGAGAGAGACTATATTTGACGAGTCCATAGACCTTGACAGGGTAAAAGAGCATGTGCCGGTGCTGGAACTAATGGAAAATGAGGATTATCAGGGTATGTCCCGGGATTTCCCCCATCTATACAGCCATTATCACCTTATTACAGATATTATTCCCGCTGGCACAAAAGTCATCAAGATCGGCGGCAGGGATACTCTGGAAATTTTCAGAGAGAAGATGAGCCTTGTGGAGAAAGTGGACGGAGATTATTCGTCCATTATTCCATTCTATGAGGTGGATAAGAGTACAGTGGAGTATGAGATCTTATCTGTATCCGGTTCAACGGGACATTATGAGCCCCTGGAAGGGTCGCTCAGCGATAAACAGTTTTTGCAGGATATCTCACTCAGGATGGCTGAGGGATATAACGTGACTATCTATTTTGACAATGCTCCTCAGCAGGAGAAGTTCAAAGATAATTATCCCGAGCTTTATTCGAAGATCAAACCGCTCCAGGAGCCTTTTAAAGGCAGTTATATAGACCATATGCGAAAAGAGATGCATATATCAGAAGACGAGGTGTTGAAACGTTACGTTGAAAAGAAAAACATGGAGTACTCTTCATCTTATAAAAGGATGGATGATATCAAAGGTGATATCCGGGAAGGGGATCTTATTGTCCATGTGGATTACGGCATAGGTGTCTACCATGGAGTCGTCAATGAGAATATTGCGGGCAGGAGCGGTGATTTTGTCCTGATCTCATATAAAGACAACGCGCGTATATTTGTGCCCGTTGACCATCTTGACAAGATAGAAAAATATATCGGTGATAAAAAACAGGCCAGGATCAATTCTATCAGAGACAACAGCTGGAGAAAGACTAAGGCTGTTGTGAAAAGCAGGATCAGGGATTTTGCCGTGGAACTTCTC
>CAZGIO010000179.1:0-2568 GCA_964525975.1 uncultured bacterium | reverse complement strand
AAAGACGCTCTGTGGACGGGTTCAGGTTCGCTCCCGATGATGCCATGCAAAAACAGTTTGAAGACAGTTTTATTTATAAGGCCACTCCTGATCAGAGCACTGCGGTGTCAGATATAAAAAATGATATGGAAAGCGGAAAAGTCATGGAACGACTGCTCTGCGGAGATGTGGGTTTCGGAAAGACTGAAGTGGCGGTAAGAGCCGCTTTTAAAGCTGTTCTTGACGGCAAACAGGTAGCTGTATTGTGTCCCACCACTGTGCTGGCTATCCAGCATCTGAAGACATTCCGTGAGCGTATGGCTGATTATCCTGTACGTATAGAGATGATGTCACGCCTCGTGACCGGGAAAAAATCCGCTGAAATAAAAAAGCATATCAGCGAAGGTAAAGTGGATATCGTCGTGGGCACTCATAAGATCATCATGGGAAACCTTAAATTCAAAGATCTGGGACTTCTTGTCATTGATGAAGAACAACGGTTCGGAGTCCTTCATAAGGAAAAACTGAAATATGAAAAGCAGGAAGTGGATACCCTTGTGCTTTCAGCGACACCGATACCCAGGACACTATATATGTCCCTCGTGGGTATCATGGACCTCTCACGTCTTGACACACCCCCAAAAAACAGGCATCCCATACGCACACGCGCCATCTCGTTTGACGAAGGCCTGCTCAGGGAGATCATATTTCGGGAGATGAGAAGGGAGGGCCAGGTATTCTTTATCCATAACAGAGTCAAGGATATTGATACCATAAAACAGAAGGTGGAATCCATTGTAGATGGCAAGCTTAATGTGGAATATGTCCACGGCCAGATGTCTTCCAGGGAAATTGAGAACCGCATCATGGCCTTTATGGACAGAAAGACCGATATCCTTATCGCCACTACTATCATTGAAAATGGCGTGGATATCCCCAATGTGAACACGGTAATAGTCAATGAGGCGGATAAGTTCGGACTATCCCAGCTGTATCAGATAAGGGGTAGAGTGGGACGACGGAACACCCAGGCCTACGCCTACCTTATCGTCCCCCCTGCAATGAGCTCAATAGCAAAAGAACGGGTTGATGCGCTGCTCAACTTTGACTATCTTGGAGCTGGATTTGAAATAGCGATGAGAGACCTGGAACTTCGGGGAGCAGGGAATATTATAGGAAAAGAGCAGAGCGGATATATGAATATGATCGGATATGATCTCTATATGAAACTCCTTGAAGAGACTGTGGCGGAACTGAAAGGGGAAGAGATCCGGGTGGAGATCAAGACTGCTGTGAATAGTGAGAAAAACAGCTATCTCCCCGACTCCTTTATCAAAAGCGGATCGGCGAAGATCGAGATGTATAAGGCTATCTACGGGGCTGGTTCAGCAGAAGCGCTTGAAAAAGTGCGCTCCGCCATGGAGGGGGGCAATTTTCACTATCCCTATGTTGAGAAGCTCGACACATATTCGGGCCTCCTTCTCGGCTGGGATGTCGTAAATGTAAAGGAAACAGGCGTTCCTTATGATAATTATGAAGATTCCGCCAGTCACATAGCCTGGGCCTGGTTCATCGGAGCAAGGTATTATTTTCGTGAGAACATGGCAGCAATGGCCGAACTGGGATATGGCCCTTCATATCTCAATCTGGGACTGGCTTTCAGTTTCTGACGATCTTAGTACCGGGAGTGGTATAATAAAGAAAGCCAGCACCCCGTTTTATCAGCATTAATCAATTATGTTAGTCAAATACAATTTCCAGAGCAGGAAAGTGCGAATGGGTGCTGGCCGGGTCAAATTTAGGGATAGAAGTTCTAATGATTTCGCCAAATAAATAACAATTTATCGAAGTTATTAACAATTTGACCGGCAGAAGTGTCGTGCAGGTCGTGCAGGTCGTGCAGGTCGTGCAGGTCGTGCAGGTCTTGCAGGTCTTGCAGGTCGTGCAGGTCGTGCAGGTCGTGCAGGTCTTGCAGGTCGTGCAGGTCGTTTAAAATGTTAGCGACTGGCATAACCGGCAGAACCAGTAATCTTTCTCCTAGTACATCTTATCCAGCACATCCAGCATTAGTTCACGGACATTTCCACGGTTTTCAATGCCTGAAGTTATCCCGTAGACTGCAGCGCCCATTGTATGTTTGCCGGCATCGCTGCTTCCCAACAGACCTGAGACCAGATGCGAGAACTTCCTGAACCATGTTTCCGGGAGTAGTTGTGAAAGACCTTTTACAAATGAAACCAGAAACCGGTTTGAGACGTTTTCAAACTTTTTGCCTTTTACAATGCCAACAGCCTGCTTCAGCGCCGAAATGAACTCATCCGCCTTATCTTTATGCTGATCTGCAATTGTAACATGAAGGGCATCGGGAAATTGTATCCTGTCGAGAAACCAGTTCCGGTCCGACAGGGCGTCTCCAACTTCAAATATATCGAGTGTGTCGGAAGTGAATGAAATAAGCCCCATGTCGGGATTACTTATAACCCTGAGACCTTCGATGCTGTTTATTCCGGACTGTATCTTTCGTGATGTTTCCATCACATTCCGGGTCATTCTGAGGTATCCTTCAGAGCCCCGATTCATAAGTGTCGC
>CAZGIO010000178.1:0-3575 GCA_964525975.1 uncultured bacterium | reverse complement strand
AGGAACAGCTGGCATTGAGTATCGAGGATGACAAAAATATTTATATCGGAGGACGGCTTGATAATATAACATCAGAAGACAGAAGCGGCAAACGTCCGGCGTTAAATGAGAAGATCCTCCCTGAAGAGAGCGCTGTAAGTGATAACACGTCTGAGAGAGAAGGGCCCAGCGGCAGGGGGCTTATGATAAAGATCGGAGAAGAGAACCGTGACAACGCATTGAAGGAATACTCGCTGATCACACGTGATCTTGAGATACCTGCTGGACTCAAGGCAAGGATAGCTATCGTGGGTGAAAAGAGGGTAAATTACAGCAAGATAGTCGCACTTCTTGATTATACAGGCAAACTGCTTGAAGAGATGTTAAACGAAGCAATAGGAGAAGGATAAGATGAATGAAGAGATGAAGAAAAAAAAGGATGTTCCCGTGGAGAAGAAAAATCCCGCAAAGGGCGCGTCAAAAGCCAGAAGCAGTGAAAAGGAAGACAAAAGGATAAAAAAGCTGCTTGAGGAAAACAAAAAAATCACCGAGGAAAAAGAACAGTATTATGACAAGCTCGCCAGGGTTATGGCGGACTTTGAGAATTTCAGGAAAAGGTCTCAGGAAGAGAATATGCGTTTTAGAAAAATGGCAGTGTCCGAGCTGCTGATGGAACTGCTTCCCGTGGCTGACAACCTGGAACTTGCACTGAAAAGTATGGATGGAGAAACGGGAGATGATTCCCTGGAAAACCTGAAAAAAGGTGTTGAGATGGTAAGCAGACAGTTCATGGAAGTGCTGCAGAAAAACGGAGTGGAACCCATTAAAGCTGTGGGAGAGTTATTTGATCCCGCATATCATGAAGCGGTGATGGTGATCGATTCCGAAGAGCAGAAAGAAGATGAGATCGTCTCACAGGAGTTTCAGACCGGTTACATGCTTTACGGGAATGTGATTAGGCCGTCCCGTGTACAAGTATCTAAAAGAAAATAATAAAGGAGGATCATATGGGTAAGATTATAGGTATTGACCTTGGAACAACAAATTCAGCAGTGGCTGTGATGGAAGGCGGCCAGCCCAAGATCATAGTGAACTCAGAAGGGAACAGGATAACGCCTTCTGTTGTAGCGTTTAAGAAAGACGGCGAAAGGCTCATCGGAGAGCTGGCCAAGCGCCAGGCTGTGACGAATCCTGAAAAGACCGTATTTTCAATAAAAAGGTTCATGGGCAGGTTCATCGATGAAGTCAAGGAAGAGATGACCATGGTGCCGTATGTAGTCAAGAGCGGTAAAAATAAAGTCGTGGCAGTGGAGATAGACGGAAAAGACCATACACCCACGGAGATCTCGGCCATGGTCTTGAGAAAACTCAAGGAAGATGCTGAGAAGTATCTTGGCCAGGAAATCACGGAAGCTGTCATAACCGTCCCAGCGTATTTTAATGACAGGCAGAGACAGGCTACAAAGGACGCGGGAAAGATAGCCGGTCTGGAAGTCAAAAGGATATTGAACGAGCCCACAGCTGCGGCACTTGCTTACGGCCTGCAGAGCGGGCACGCACACAAGATAGCGGTATACGACCTGGGAGGCGGCACGTTTGATATTTCAGTGCTGGAACTGGGAGACGGTGTCCTGGAAGTGTTGTCCACAAACGGAAACACACATCTCGGCGGCGATAATTTTGATCAGGTGCTCATCGACCATCTGGCTGATTCGTTCCTGAACAGCGACGGCATAGACCTGAGAAAAGACAGGATGGCCCTTCAGAGATTGAAAGAAGCCGCTGAAAAAGCGAAAAAGGAACTCTCGACATCCACGTCAACCAATATCAATCTGCCCTTTGTGACAGCTGATGCTTCAGGGCCGAAACATCTGAATATCGATATTACAAGAGCTGATTTTGAAAAGCTGATATATGACCTGGTGGAATCCACATTTGAACCGTGCAGAAAAGCCATGTCAGATGCAAAACTGGGCAAGAGCGACATTGACGAAGTCATTCTCATCGGAGGATCCACGAGAGTCCCCCTTGTGCAGAAGAAAGTAAAGGAATATTTCGGAAAAGACCCTAATATGAGTGTCAACCCTGATGAAGCTGTGGCCGTGGGCGCCGCTGTGCAGGCAGGCATCATATCAGGTGAGGGTGAGTTGAAGGACATGGTGCTTCTGGATGTAACACCCCTGTCTCTGGGACTTGAGACCCTGGGCGGTGTCATGACACCTATTATACCGAGAAACACCACTATACCCACTAAGAAGACACAGGTATTCACCACAGCCGCTGACAATCAGCCTGGCGTGGAGATACACATCCTTCAGGGTGAGCGTTCCATGGCCGCAGACAATATGACTCTTGGACGCTTTGACCTGACAGGGATACCACCTGCACCCAGGGGCGTGCCTCAGATCGAAGTGGCCTTTGACATCGATGCAAACGGTATCATGAATGTAAGCGCAAAGGACCTTGCCACGGGAAAGGAGCAGAACATCGTGATCAAGTCATCATCGGGGCTCTCTGATGACGAAGTCCAGAAGATGGTGGATGAAGCCGAGAAACATGCCGATGAGGACAAGAAGAAAAAAGAAAAGATAGATGTTGTTAACAGCGCAAGCACTATGATCTATTCAGTGGAAAAATCACTTAAAGACTTCGGGGACAAGATCACCGAAGACGAGAAGAAAGAGATCGAGAACAAGATCGCCGCGCTGAAAGAAGTCCTGGAATCCGATGATATGGATGAGATAAAGAAACGGACCGAAGAGCTTCAGCAGGCTTCCTTCAAGCTTGCAGAAGAGGCGTATAAAAAAACACAGCAGGAAAACCAGGAACCGGCCGCTGAACAATCTGCAGATGACCAGGATAAGAAAGAAGATGTTCAGGAAGCTGATTTTAAAGAAGTGGATTAAGAGGTATGGCGAAGAAAGATTATTATGAGCTGCTCGGCATAGATAAGACTGCGGGTCAGGATGAGATCAAACGGGCCTACAGGAAACTTGCCGTAAAATACCATCCAGATAAAAATCAAGGCGATAAGGCCGCTGAAGACAAGTTCAAAGAGGTCACTGAGGCTTACCAGGTCCTCAGTGACCCCGCCAAGCGGAAACAATATGACCAGTTCGGCCATGCGGGATTTGAGCAGGGAGGTTTCAACGGAGGGGGATTTGACTTTTCCAACTTCGGCGACCTCAACGATATTGTGGGAGATCTGTTCGGCGATTTTTTCGGCTCTTTCGGAGGACGGAGAAGTCAGCAGAGAGGAGAGCGGGGCCGCGACCTGAGGTATTCCCTTACAATCGATTTTATGGAAGCTGTGGACGGAGTAAATAAGACCTTGTCTTTTGCTACCATGGATGTATGCGGAGAATGCGGAGGTACGGGAGCTGAAAAAGGCACTGCGCCCCAGCGTTGTCCTGAGTGCGGAGGTACGGGACAGGTGAAAGTCAGCCACGGGTTTTTCATGATGAGCAGGACATGCCCCCGCTGCGGGGGAAAAGGCACCATAATAACAGATCCCTGTAACACATGCAGAGGTTCCGGAAGGATACGTAAAGATAAGAAGATCGATGTCACCATACCGCCGGGAGTGGACAACGGCA
>CAZGIO010000177.1:0-3606 GCA_964525975.1 uncultured bacterium | reverse complement strand
GTTGAGAAAATAGAGAATATTATGGATATCAGCACTCCTCATGGGACTGTGCGGGACTGGTTTAAACCGGGGCTGACGGTATTTTCAGAACGTTCCATACTGGATGAAGAGGGTATGTACAGACCTGACAGGGTGGTGGATTATGGAGAACGTGTGGTGGTCATCGACTATAAGACAGGCGGGCAGTCATCTGACCATCACGATCAGGTGCGCAAATATGGAACTCTTTTAAAAAAGATGGGTTATAAAGATGTGGAAGGTTATCTTATTTATACCGCATCGTCAGAGACAGTAAAGGTCGATATATGACGTTTATAGACAGGATAGCGGATAAGATCATAGCTTCAGACCATGAGCCGGGTGATTACACCATCGTCTTCCCTTCCAGGCGCGCGGGGCTGTTCCTGCGCAAACGCCTTCTGGAAGACCCACGTGTAAAACAGCCCTTCTGGGCGCCTGAGATACTCACGATCGGTGATTTTATCAGTTCCATGTCAGGGAAGACCCTTCTGGACGGCACATCGCTCACGCTGATGCTCTACGGGACCTACCGTGATATTTACGGCGAAAAAGCCATGACCTTCGACAAATTTTATCCGTGGGCGCGGGTCATCGTCTCTGATTTCAATGACATGGATCAGAACCTGGTGGATGCGGACACCCTTTTCAGGCAGCTCAATGAGCATATGGCAGCCGATGGGGAAGCAGACGTTGTCACGGGATTCCGTTCTTTCGCATCGTATTACGGCCGGCTTTACCATGAGTTTCAAAAACGGCTGGAGACAGACAACGCAGGCTATTACGGAGGGCTTGTACGGCGTATATGCGGTGAAAAGGAGCGTCTTATCAACGTGAAGCGTCCACTTTTACTGGCGGGTTTCAACGCATTGAGCCGGGGAGAGACGGAGATATTCAGATATCTTGAGACTCAGGCTGGCGCGGATATCATCTGGGACGCGGACAGGTATTTTATTGATAATGAGGCCCATGAGGCGGGAGTGTTCTTCCGTGAATATGCTCAAAAAGGCGGCGTCATGGACTGCTGCGATGATATACTGGCAACCGATGATAAGAAGATCAAAGTCATGGGTGTCGCGGGAGCGGCCGGTCAGGCCAAAGCGGCATCCCGGTATCTGGAAGAGCTCATGGAACAGGGCGAAGAACCCGGCAGCGGCGATACCGCTCTGGTGCTCTGCGATGAACAGATGCTGTTCCCTGTGATCAATTCCATACCGGAGGAGATCGGCGACCTCAATGTGACCATGGGCTATCCTCTGCTTCATACCCCTGTGCATACGTTGACAGTGTCGCTCATCAGGCTCTGGCAGGGACGCGGCGGGGGCACGGTCTATATCAGGGATATGGAAAAAGTGCTGGATCATCCCTATGTGAGGGGCTGTTTCGGAGTCATGGACCCCGCAGTAAGGGAAAAAGCCGCGGAAGAGCCGTTTCTTCCCCCGGACAAACTGGATTTTGTCCCCGGGTCTTTGAGAGAGGCTCTTGTTTCTGTAAAAAACGGGACAGATCTCACACGGTTTATATTGAGTTTTTTCAGGGAACTGGGCAGTGCCATGGAACCTGAAGCGCTGAGGCGGAAGTCTTCTTAAATGCCCTGGAAAAATACGGCATAGAACCGGATATGGCCAGCGTGAAAAAACTGTTCAGAGAGATACTGGCGCAAAAAAGCGTACCCTTTACAGGTGAGCCTTTAAGGGGGCTCCAGGTCATGGGCATGCTGGAGACCAGGGGATTGGGATTCAGGAATGTGGTTTTGCTGGGAGTCAATGAAAAGGTCTTTCCCAAGGGCAAGGGGGAGAACAGCATCATACCATATGAGCTGAAGAAATCCTCAGGGATGACCACATATGAAAAAAAAGACGCCATATTCTCATAGTACTATTACAGGCTTTTAAAATACGGAAAGAACATACTGATCTGCTATAACACGGAAAAAGACGCCTTCGGAAAAGGGGAGCGGAGCAGGTTTATCGAGCAGACCATAAGAGAACTGGCTCCGGCCAATCCCGGGATAGAGCTGCAGATGGAAAGCTGTGCCTTTGAAGGGGAAAACAGTCTTTTTGACAGGGTGGAGATACCCAAGGAAGCTCAGATCATCAAAAAGATGGAACGTATGCGATGGTCTCCCACTGCCCTCAACAGTTATCTCTATTGCCCGGTGAAATTTTATTTTTCCAGGATGCTGAAACTCAAACGGAACGAAAGGCTTGATGAAGCCACGGACCCGGGCATCTTCGGCACAGTGGTGCACGGAGCTCTGGAAGCGTTGTATAAAGATTATACGGGGCGGATCGTGGACAAAAAGGATGTGGCGCTTCTCATGGGGCGCATTTCGGATAAGGCCGATGAGACCTATAAGAAGCATGTCCCCGCTGTTGATTATGAAAAGGGACGACATCTGGTGAACCGCAGGATCATTGTAAAACTCATTGAAGAGTTTTTGAAGATCGACATGGAGGAGGCGCCATTCAGGATCGTGAGCCTGGAAAAACAGTCTGAAGCGGAGTTCAAAGCGGGAAAGAGGAGTGTGACTCTTTTCGGGTTCATGGACCGCGTGGATGAAAAAGATGGCGTCACCAGGATACTGGATTACAAGACAGGCAATATATCCAGTCTGAGCCTGAAGAATATGGAACCCGGTGATTATAAAGCCTTCGAGAGTAAAAAAGAGGCGCTGCAGCTGTTGTGCTATCAGCTTATTTCCGGAGAGAAAAATACCAGGCTTGGTATCATCTCATTCAGAAAACTGAATGACGGCATAAAGTATCTGCATGGGGATGAAAAGACTTACAGCCTTGCTGAACAGACCCTTGAAGCGCTCTTCAGCGAGATCTTCGATGAACATAAACCCTTTATACAGACGGAAGATGAATCCAAATGCGGGATGTGTGATTTTAAAGATCTGTGCGGTCGTTAGGAGTGGTTATGAAAAAAATATGGATGATAGTTGTTGTTGCCGTTTTAATTATTACTGCATGTAGCAGACAGGAATCGATGAAAACACTGACAGAAAATGGCTTTGTAAAACTGGATAAGATATCTCCCGCAGGAGCGGTTGAGACAACAGATGGATTGCTGTTTATGGACTGGACAGAGGGGAGGATTCTGCATCTTTCCTTTGATGGTGAGATCATCAGTGAGTATGCAGCAGAAGGTTCAGGCCCCGGTGAGTTTAACAACGGGAGAGCCATTTTTCTGGGGGGAAATGCCGAAAATTTTTTCATCGCAGCCATAGACAGGAATGCGGTACTTGAATTTACCCTTAAAGAGGGAAAAATCACATATATGGATGAGTTCAATGTTGATATTGGAACGGTTCGCGGCGGGACTGTGGATGACCGTGGGCGGATTATCGCACTGATAAGCGAAGCCCCATATGAAGTGGCGGTCTTTAATGCCGCAGGGGATCTGGAGGAGACATATATAGAGACTGATGAAAAGGCACGCGAGATCTCTCCGGAAAATCTTATCGCCTCCATGCGCTGGATATTCATGAAGGGGGATACGCTGATTATCACAGAATATATGACGTATAATATGTATTTTTACCGCGTGAAAGACGGGAAAGCGGAACTTGTGGAAAGCAGA
>CAZGIO010000176.1:1666-3645 GCA_964525975.1 uncultured bacterium | reverse complement strand
TCGTGGGGTGATTGCTTGTTTGAACTCATGAAATGAGTGAGTTTTCAACCCTTAATGAACCGAGCATGATTCACTTAGATAATTCTGGCGCGAGCTCTAAAAAAATTATTTACAGTTGTCCCGTGGTTAAATTAAAAATACTGTGTGCATATTTTCGCGAGCGATATAAAAAATATTTATTGGGAGCCCCGTGGGTAAATATATCAAAGCTGTTATCAGTCCCTACAGCGGCATGGAACTCACGGCATTGAGTTTCAGCATGTCGGCGCCTTCAAGATATTCGCCCTCTTTATAAAGATAATATCCCAGCGAGGCCACCATGGCTGCGTTGTCAGTGCAGAGGTTCACAGGCGGGATGTAAAGGTTCACGCCGTGCTTTTCTGCTGTTTTAGCCATCTCTTTCCTGAGATATGAGTTGGCTGCCACGCCGCCTGCCACGGCAATGTCAAGAGGTCCGTTTTCCTTCATGTATTTATTTACCCGCATGGTAAGGGATTTGACTGCGGTCTTCTGAAACGAGGCGCAAAGATCGTTTTTGCTTACCTGCGGGTTCTGTTCGAAATAGGTCTTTACAGCGGTCTTAAGTCCGCTGAAACTGAAATCATAATAATAATCCCTGTGCATGGGTACTTTGAACTGCGTCAGGTCCTCATTGCCCTCCCTCGCCATCTTGTCCACGATGGGACCGCCGGGATAACCAAGCCCCATGAGTTTTGCCACCTTGTCATAGGCTTCACCGATGGCGTCGTCTCGGGTGCTCCCGATGACTTCGTATTCACGGGGGGTCCGGACTTTGAACAGTGTGGTGTGTCCTCCTGAGACAATCAGTCCCAGAAACGGAGGATCTGGTTTTCCGAAATGCAGGATATTGGCATAAAGATGCGCTTCCACATGGTTCACGGGGATCAGCGGTTTTCCTGTGGAATAGGCCAGCGTCTTGGCTGTGTTCAGTCCGATAAGAAGCGCTCCCACAAGGCCGGGGCCCTGTGTCACGGCAAAGGCGTCTATGTCGTCCAGCGTTAGCCCTGATGTCTTGAATGCCTCTTCCAGGATCTCAGTGATCTTCACCACGTGGTTTCTTGACGCCACTTCAGGCACTACACCTCCGAACTTGGAGTGTATGTCCTGTGTGTGTATGATATTGGCAATGATCTTGCGGCCGTCTTCAATAATAGCCGCGGATGTCTCGTCGCAGGATGTCTCTATGCCCAGTATGCGCATCTACTTTCCGTCCTTCAACAGGGCTATGGATTTCTCGATCATGGGATCGTCCTTTATCCAGAACTTACGCGCTTCCTCTTCGCCGCCCTTGATCATGATAAGTTCATACCGCAGCCTTTTATCAATATTATTTTTCAGCTTGTAGATGATCTGTTCCTTCCAGTCGGGGATCTGTGTTGTTATGATCTCCCTGGTGAGTTTGTCCTTTAAAAAACTCTCTTCGAAATCGAAACCGTTTTCGCTGAGATACTTCATGAAAGGAGTAAAAGGTTCCGGCGACAGGCGTCCGCCAATATATTCAAAAGTTTCGCTGTTGTCCGTTGCGAAAGCGGCGAATTTGCCGTTGCGTATAAGGTCAACCATCTGATCGGGATAATATGTTGAGTGTATCTCATAGTCCGGTATGATCCCTGTACCGTCCACGCATGTGCCTGACGGAGTATAGTAATGAGCTACGGTGAGCTTCAGTGCCGAACCGTCTTTAAGAGTGAATATCCTCTGGACCGAACCCTTGCCGAAGGTCTTCTCCCCGACGAGAACGCCCCGCTTCAGGTCCTTGACGGCTCCCGCGAGTATTTCTGAAGCTGACGCGGAACCTCCATCCACCACCACTACCAGCGGCAGGTCTCCATACGGTGTATCGTCTGTGGATATATACTCTTTGATGAGTTCTCCGCCTCTTCCCCTGGTGGTGACGAGTACGCTGCCTTTTTTTACAAAAAGGTCCAGTATGCTGTTGGCTGCTGTGAGCACTCCCC
>CAZGIO010000176.1:0-1656 GCA_964525975.1 uncultured bacterium | reverse complement strand
TATCAGGGATTTCATTCCCTGCTCTTTGAGTTCACTCAGTTTCATTGTGATCTCTTCAAGGGAGTTTTCCTGAAAATGAGCGAACCTGATATAACCGATATCATTGCCGATGATAAATGACGCGGTGACGCTGGGCAGTTCGATCTTCTCTCTGATTATGTCAAACTCAAGGGTGTCGCTCATACCCTGGCGCAGTATGCCCACTTTGACTATGGTGCCTTCGTCGCCGCGAAGTCGTTCGATGACAGAATCAAGAGCCATGCCGATGGTGCTTTCTCCGTCAACGGATATGATCCTGTCCCCTGATTTTATGCCGAGCCTGTAGGCCGGTGTGCCTTCAATGGGGGAGACGACTACAACATATTCACCCTGTTTGTCGATGCGTATGCCCAGTCCGCCGAAGGATCCCTCGATATCAGCGATGAATTGTCTGCTTTCTTCCGGCGTGAAAAATGAAGTGTGCCTGTCCAGATCGCTGAGCATGCCTTTTATGGCGTCATAGGAAAGCTCTTTTGTATTTACAGATTCATCATCCACATATTTCTCCTGGATCAGAGCGTGGACGTCGTTGAGCAGAGACAGCCCGGAAAAAAAGTCTGTTACTGGAAATACCGCGTTAACAGCTATAATAAGCAGTAATATTACTAAGACTGAAAATAAACCTTTTCTGAACATAGATAACCTCCTGTGTTATTTTGACTATGTCTTATCTGCTTGATATGCACTGCATTTCATAAACAATCATAAGGCAGAGACTGTTCCCCGTAAAGTCTTTTTACTTGTTACCGGCCGTTGTATATCTTATAATACAAAAAAATAATGGAGGTCTTATGACAGGTTCCAATACTGTCCATGCTGCAACAGAACGGCTGGTTATCAGAAGCGTAAAACCCACGGATGTGGAAAGTATCTTCAGGCTTTTTTCATCGGAGGAAAACGTGAGGTATTATCCTGAGACGGTAATGACGGATATTAGACAGGCCGGAGAGATGATCGAGCGGTTTATCCGTGAAGAGGATGAGGGACTGGGTATGCGCCTTGGAATAGCCCGGAAAGAAGACAATGTCCTCATAGGGCTTATTACAGCTGACAGGTTTGATTATTTAAACGGCCTCTGCAGGATCAAGTTTCTGCTCCATGAGAAGTTCAGGAAAAAAGGCTATATGTCTGAAGCCCTGGAACAGGTCCTTAACAGCCTCGCGCTGAAAAAAGATATAAACAGATTCTATAGTGAGTTATCCACAGATGACGGCGGCAGCGCGAAGCTGCTTAAGTCCTACGGTTTTCTGAAAGAGGGCATCGCGCGCAGCGCAGTGAAAGCAGGTGAAGATTCCTACCGTGATGCGGTCATATATGCCTATGTGAGGAAGTAGTCCGTATGATCTTTGACGCTCATACGCTTAAAGACCTGGAGATATTTGAGGCCACAGACGGGGGCATGAGTATTTTTCAGCTCTTTGACAGGACCTATTCTCCCGGAGGCTCCAGAAAACTCAAAGAGATGTTTTCAACAGGATGCCGGGAACCCCGTGAGGCTCTGGAAAACATGCAGGCCATCAAGCATATGGAAAACGCGGCAAAAGACCCGCTGCTGAAAATACATAAAAATCAGTTTGTTTTTATTGAACAATACCTTAATTCAAAACTTCCCTCTCT
>CAZGIO010000175.1:0-3733 GCA_964525975.1 uncultured bacterium | reverse complement strand
AAAAACTCCCACATGGCCCTCAACCATGCGCGTCTACCTATTCCGCCACCCCGGCTTGAGAAAAGATTTATCACAGATTGAATTGCTTGTCAACGGAAAAATGTTTGTGAAGGGAGAAACAATTGTTGAAATTACGAAGATTGGTAAAATATGACGGGGGATTTAATGAGGTTATAGATGATTATTGTAAAATATTTTACAGCAAGTATAAATATTCTATTAGAGGTCAGATAAATAACATATTCTACGATTTAAGTGAATCTAAGAAGGATGGTTATGTCCTGCTTAATGATGATGAACTTGTAGGGGTCATCATCTTTCACGTGGACCTCAGCGTGGGAGTCATACATTTTTTTCATATCATCGAACCTTTCTCTCAGATCAAGGCCTTTAAGACCATATTTCAGCATATGCTGAACAAGATAAAGCAGAACCTGCCCAAGATCGTGTTTTTAAGCGAGATATTTAACTTCGGGCCTAAACAGAGACGCACCCTTATGTCTCAGTTTGACTTTGAGGAGAAACTGAGAGACCTCTATGTGCTGGATCTGCAGAACTATAAGATAAATACCGACTGCGAGGATGTGATCGAGTTCCGCCATCTGGAATACGAAAACCTGGAGCAGCTCTCTGAGATAACATATTTCTCTTTTGCAGGGAGCATGGAACTGGAAGTCTACCCCGTGGGATTCGAACGGGATGATTTTATACAGCAGCTGCAGAACACCATGAACGGCATCTACGGGAAATATCTGTCTGATTACTCTTTTGAGGTCTATCTCAATGATGACCTCGTGGGCCTTATCCTCTCTGTGAATAATAATGACGCAGTTGAACTGCACCAGTTCCTCCTGGCGCCGAGAAGCTGGGGGAAGGGGTTCGGTTATTCCATGCTGAATATGTATGCGTCACGCGTTAAACAGAAAGGAGAGTTTAAGGAGATAAACACCATGATCTCCCATGAAAACCTCAAAGTGCGCAAACTGCTTGAGAACATGGGATTTAAACTGGCTGTTGAAGTCCCTGTCTTTACAAGGATACTTAAATAAGTGATATAAGCTGCCGGGGGACGATAAACCGCCCTCTTCGCTTATGATCACCGCTGCAAAAATGTTGTTAAAATAAAATAGGGGAACTAAAAGAAAGAAAGGTTGTTTTTTAAATAGATGGAAGCCGCTGTATTGATGCAACTGATTAAAAATGGGGATATGTCAGCTCTTGGCGAGCTGGTGGAAGCATATCAGAAACCCATTTATTACTATATATTAGGACTGATCAAGGATCGGGATACCGCTGAAGACCTGGTGCAGGAAGTCTTCATGAAGGTCTGGAAATACAGAAAGCGGTACATGGAGAGCGGCAAGTTCAACGGTTGGATATACCGGATTGCCCATAACCTTGTAAGAAATTATGTCAAGAAAAACAAGAAGAACGTCCAGCTGCCCGATGAGATACCTCATTACGACAAGATGCAGGACAGGATAGAATATGATGAGAAACTGAGAGCCGTGCGGCAGGCTCTTGAAGACCTGCCGGACATATTCCGCATCCCCGTGCTTGAAAGGGATGTGGAGGGCAAGACCTACGCTGAGATTGCGGACATATTGGACATCAATGAGGGAACTGTCAAGTCAAGGATCAGCAGAGGGAGAGAGATGATTAGAAAAGCCATAAAAGAAGAATGGGGAGAACTGTATGAGATGTAACGGGAAACCTGAGAAGATCAGCCTCTTTATCGATGATATGCTCGATGCCCGTCAGCAGAAAGCAATGGTGGAGCACCTTAAAGAATGCGAGACCTGCAGCGGCATTAGAGACGACTATGAGATGATCAGATGTATGCTGAAAAAATCTTATGGTGAAAAAGATAAGAGTGAACCCGATATGGCATATGACGTTATGGCCCGTCTCTATGGGGGACGGAAGACCTTCAGACGCACTCTCATTGCCGCATCCATGGTCATACTCCTTGCAGGCGGCTTTTTCCTCGGTTCATACGCCGGGAAACCCATGGTCGCTTCCAATGAGGATATCTTGAGAGATGTGCTTGAAAGTGAAAATATGAGAAAAGCCGGTTATATTGAATCTAATGTGGAGAATATCAGAGTACGGTATGAAGAAGTCGGCTTTTAGAATAATACTCCTGTTGACTTTTGCAGCCGCTGTCTATGCTTATGCAGAGGGAGCTGAGGTATACTGCAAATACAAAAAGATAGCAAACGGGGTCTTCCTCGAAAAAGGCCTCTTTGTCACTACAGATAATATCCTGTTATATAACAATATTTATTTTAAAGACGGGAAAGAGATAGTCTATGACTATCAGGTGGTCTTCGTGGACAGGATCACCAAACTCGTTTTTATCAGGTTTAACAGTGAAGCTGAGGCTCTTGACATCCCTTCAGATAATATGTTCGTTGACGGAGAACCGATCTTCACCATGGAGAACGGCAGGAAAAAACGGATCGGGCTATTTACACAGAAGATCAACGGATACGGCGCTTTCTTCACCACAGAAAACGGTCTCTATGAGGGGACAGCTATCTATGATATCGAAGGCCATTTTGCCGGGATACTCATGGGACGGCTTAATGATAAGCTCTATCTCTTCCTCTATGCCGATATGCTCGCATTCTATAAGGACAATATCGATTCCATAAGGGAAATGAAACGCCCCAAATTGGGGATCATGGTCACAGAGATGTGGGAGTTCCCGGGGATCAGGATCAAAGAAAGCGCAAACAAGTCTCTGAAAAAAAATGACATTATCATAAAAGTAGACAGTTTTCTCATCAACAACGTGCTGGATTTTAACAGAGCGCTGTTTTATTCTTCCACCAAGAAAAAACTGCGTTTTACTGTGCTTAGAGGTAAAGAGAAGAAAATGATAACTGTATACGGAGGTTAACTATGAAAAAAAGTAATTTGATGAAATTAGTGATTTTCGGCGTTATCGCCATGACAGTAGGGTATTTCGTTGCAGTGGTATCCGATAATCAGCTTTCCGCCAGGGATTATTTTAAAGAATCCAGCGCGGCTGTGGAACACAGCAAATTTAACCAGGTATATAAGAAAGTGATGCCTGCAGTGGTCAATATATCCACCGAGCGTATCATCAAATACAGAAACAGCGATCCCTTCTTCGAGATGTTCAAAGACTTTTTCGGAGATAATTCCGACAGGCCGTACAGGGAAAACAAACAGAAAAGCATCGGTTCGGGTTTTATTATAAGCAAAGACGGCTATATCGTGACTAACAACCACGTGGTGAGCCAGGCTGATTCCATCATCGTGAGGCTTTCTGACGGCGAGTCCTATGAAGCTGAAGTGATCGGCACAGATAAAGAGACAGATGTTGCCGTGATCAAGATCGATGCCAAGGATGATCTCCCCACTGTGACACTGGCTGATTCCGAGAACGTGGAAGTGGGCGACTGGTCCATTGCCATCGGTAATCCCTTCGGCCTTGAACGGACTCTTACCGTGGGGATAATCAGCGCCACAGGCAGGGATATGGGCGCCACAAAGTATGATAATTTCCTCCAGACAGACGCGGCTATCAACCCGGGTAATTCCGGCGGGCCTCTTCTTAACATCAATGGTGAGGTCGTCGGGATCAATACCATGATACTCGCGGGACAGGCTCAGAACCTGGGATTTGCCGTGCCCATAAATATGGCCAAGGGCGTGATCATACAGCTCATCGAAAATGGAGATGTGCAGCGCCAGTACTTGG
>CAZGIO010000174.1:3252-3734 GCA_964525975.1 uncultured bacterium | reverse complement strand
CCCTTTGTCCACAAGCCCCTGGAAGGAAACCCCTTTCACCACACGCCCGTTTTTTATGTCAAGGCACGGTATCACTCTCACATATCCCATGATTTCCTCCAGTTTCTTAAAAGCTCAAGTCCCGCCGCTCCACTCTTTTCAGGATGAAACTGTACTCCATATATTTTCCCTTGTCTCACTGCGGCGGCAAAACCTGTGCCGTATTCACTTCTTCCACAGACTTCCACGCCTTTTCCCGTCACCCCGTAACCGTGTACGAAGTAAAAAAACTCATCGTTTTTCATCCCATTAAATATCCCCGTGCCATCATGCATGACCCTGTTCCATCCCATGTGTATCCTTCTTCTGCCGGTTATTTTCTCACACGCGCCGTGAAACACACCCAGCCCTTCTATTCCAGGAGACTCTTCACTGCCGTGGTAAAGCAGCTGCATGCCCAGACAGATACCCAGAAACGGACGTCCTTCTTCCAGCCAGTCTTT
>CAZGIO010000174.1:0-3234 GCA_964525975.1 uncultured bacterium | reverse complement strand
AGCCTGCGCGCCGCTTCACCAAACGCGCCTACCCCCGGCAATATCACGGCATCTGCGTTGTCAAGGTCGGCGGGTTTCGCCGCTACACTCCATTCGATACCAAGATACTTTAATGCCTTAGCCACGGAAAAAAGATTTCCTGCGCCGTAATCGATGATCTTAACCATGATCCAGAACCTCCTTTGTGCTGGGAAACTTATCGCCCAGCCTCTTATCCAGCGTACATGCCATCCTGAGGCTTTTTCCCAAAGCCTTGAATATCGACTCGACGATATGATGATCACTTCTTCCACAATGCATCTTCACAGTCACGTTGGCCTTGAGCCCCACGGACAATCCGTAAAAGAAATCCTCAAGCACATCGGTGTCAAAACCCCCGACAAACCGGTGGTTGAACTCCACATCATAATTGCAGTATGGTCTGCCGCTGAGATCCACAACTACAGCGGATAGTGCGTCTTCCATGGGATAAAGGTAAAAACCGCTGCGATAAATACCCCTGCGCTCTCCCAAAGCCTTTGACACCGCTGTCCCAAGCACAAGCCCCAGGTCTTCAGCCAGATGATGCTGATCCACTTCCACGTCACCTGATGCTGTGATTTCAAGATCAAACATCCCGTGACAGCCGAAGGCTTCGATCATGTGCCCCAGAAATGCAGGCTCCAGATCGACTTTTACCGCTCCGGATCCATCAATATCCACACTCACGTCTATGTCCGTCTCTTTTGTCGTCCTGGCTGAGTTTGCTTTACGTCCCATATTCACCTCCCGTTATTTGTTTTACACATGCGATAAACCGTCTGTTTTCAGAACGTTTCCCCACAGAGACACGCATCCAGTCGTTTAATATCCCGCCGCTGTACAGCCGAATCTTTATATTCTGCTGACCCAGGCATGAAAGAAACATCTGCCTGTATTTTTCTGAAATGCATCTTAAAAGAATAAAGTTGCCGTTGCCGGGATATAGCTCAAGCCATGAGACCTCTTTCATGAATTCTATGAGCAGCGCCCGTTCCCGGCGTATTCGTTTAATCCGCTTTCTCAACCGTATCATCCGTCGCACGCCCTCAATAGCGGCACACAACGTCAGTGAACCGGGGGAATATGGCATAGCGACTTTGTTTATTTCCTCTATGACCTTACATCCCGCGATTCCAAAACCCAGCCGTATGGCTGCAAGCCCCATACCCTTGGACAATGTCCTTAAGATCACCAGATTATTGTACTGCTTAATAAGATCCAGGTTGTCTTCATCTGAAAAATCAACATACGCCTCATCCAGGATCACCATGCCTTTTGCGCGCCCTAATAGTTCTGTGATAAATCTTGAATCACAGGTCTCCCCTGTGGGATTAGCGGGGTTTACCAGTATGGTAAGATCCGCGTTTTCCGATTCTTTCAGAAACCGACTGCGGTCAAGTGAGAGATTTTCATTCAACGGCACATATAGCGCGTCTGAACCGGAACATGCAGTCTCTTTCTCATAAGTAATAAAGGCGGGAAATGGCGATACTATCCTCCTGCCCCTGCCGCCCCACGCCATGATAGCTAACCTTATCAGTTCATTGGATCCGTTGCCCAGAATGATATTCTCAGCATCTACACCACACTGTTCCGCCAGCAGATTGCGCAATTCATCATCCAAACCACTGGGGTACCGGTTCCATGACATGGAAAGCATACGAAATAATGCCCTCACCTTTACACTCACAGGCAGATCATAAGGCAGCTCATTCATATCCATGTTGATAACTCTCCGCCTGAACATCACGGCACCACCTTGTTGAAGGGATATTCCAGAATATCCGTGACTCCCATGGCCTTGAGCCTTGGTATGAGCGAAGCCGCCTCTTCCCGCTTCACCGCGGTTTTCACCGCATATCCGCTGTCTCTGTAAAGAGGCGATATGGTGGGCGCACGCATGGAGGGCAGCATCGCAACCACCTTATCCAAAAGAATCTTCGTCACGTTCATCTCAAGCATCACACGCTTGCGGGCGTCAAGCACCGCGGTAAAAAGCATGGAGAGTTCATCGATCCTGCGCCGTTTATCCTTATCTTTAAGCGCTGCGGGAGAAGCCACAAAAAGGGTCTCTGATTCCAGCAGCGTCTCTATGATCCGCAACCCGTGCCTGCGCAACGTCTCCCCGGTGGATGTGTTGTCCACGATCATCTGCGCGTCACAGGGTGGAAACGCTTCAGTAGCTCCATAGCTCCGGATAATGCGGTAAGACCCGGCTTTCTCATCCATGTACCGTCTCGTCATATTTACATATTCAGTGGCCACAACAGGGTTATCCTTTAATAGAACCTTTTCATCAAAGGATGACGGCATGGCGGAGACAATAGAGACAGGATCAAAACCTGTCTTCAAAAGGATCTCCACATCCGCTCCGCTTTCAATGACCCAGTCATAGCCGGTGAAACCTGCATCGTGAAATCCCAGGCTTACGAGCTCCGCCACATTCTGGGGTTTCATAATCTTCAGTGAAATATCCCTGTCAGATAAAACCGGTTTATATTCCCTGCTGTTGTGCGTCATGGAAAACCCGGAATCCAATATCAGCTGCTTAACATTGTTAAATATACGGCCTTTGGGTAAAGCCATACGTAATTGTCCCATAATAAGACCTCCCGTATTTTTAAATGTTATGAACGTAATAATATTACGTGATGATAGACTTAACCTTTTAAAAAACGATAATAAATATGTAAGATATTAAGAATGGTGGAGACGTGTAGTAACTGTACAATTAAAGATAAATATTTTTCGAACCGTATTCATAAATGCAATCTACCACCGGGAAAAAATATTGTCAAGGGTTATTATTCGCAATACGAATATTTTATCTTCTTACCAGGGAACCGCACTGGATAAATAGTTGGGCTATTGAACAATACCAGATATGTCAGACGAAGGATCAAGTATTACCAGCATGATGAAGATCCACATTGTTGAAATCGTTGTCTTAATAATCTCTGCTCCTCCTTGAAAGATAAGGCTTTTTTTCTTTCCTGTTCATCTCACCAAACGCCTTTGTGAGAAAAGCGCGCAGCTCGTTTACCATGGGCCAGTCAGGGTTCCAGCTGAAGACCCGTGTCCTGCCCACGTATCTGCTCTGAACCATACCAGCCTTTTCAAACCTGTTGAGCTGCTTCTGCACTCCATAGAGATGAAAATCAAATTTATGGGCGATCTCCGTGGGAAACGTCTCCCCGTGATAGTTCATAAAAA
>CAZGIO010000173.1:319-3779 GCA_964525975.1 uncultured bacterium | reverse complement strand
CTTTGCTCCGATCACAACATGCTGTTTTATGGCATCGAACTCGTCTGTATCATAATCACCGGGTTTTTTCAGCAGGTCCTGTGGAATACCCACTTTTCCGATATCATGAAGTGATGCGTATATCCTTATTCTTTTCACGAAATCCTGTGAACATCCGTAATGCCGGGCAAAAAACTCGGCGTAACTGCTCACGCGTCTTATATGATTACCTGTGTCTGTGTCATTGTAGAGATTGATATTCTCAAGAGCAGTCACCATGGCCAGTGTGATCTTTTCCAGCTTATCTGTTTTTTCCTCCACCAGATACTGGAGATGTTCTTCTTCGTTTGACAGCATCTTGTTTTTCAGCCTCAGATCATCGGAGACCTTTTTAAGGTCTATATGTACTTTTATCCTTGAAAGAAGCTCGCTTTTATTGAATGGTTTTGACACATAATCCACTCCCCCCATCTCAAAAGCTTTGATCTTGCTGTCAATATCAGTAAGTGCGGTTATGAATATGATAGGTATATCCCTGGCGGCGGGGATCGTCTTCAGTCTCCGGGCCACTTCAAATCCGCTCATACGGGGCATCATCACATCAAGAAGTATAATATCGGGATTGATAAGAGGTTGGGAATGGAACATGTTTAGAAGAGACTCGCCGTCATTGGCTGTTATGATCTGGTAGTTGCTGTTCTTCCTGATGATATTGGCCAGCAGACGGCGGTTTTCCAATACATCATCAACAACTACTATTCTGCCTGTGTTATCCATATAACCCCGCAAAATAATGTTAAACCAAATGTTTATACACCTGTATTATAACAGGTATTCAGATATGATTCAAGTATCAGGTATTGATTACATCCAGTATTTTAAAAGGGACGATTTTTCGGGCACTTTCCAGAAAAGACCGTGCCAGGCCGTTCATCTCATCTGTGGTAAAAAGAGAGACTACCATGTCCTCTTCACCCACACGCATGAAAAAAAGCCCCTCTTCTCCCTGTACAAGGGCAGTAAGAAGGGCTATATCAGATCTGTCGCATTTGACCCTGTAAAGTATTTCACTCATCCTTTGCAGTGTCAGCAGCGTTATCAGCGTCGTCTGCATGGGCATCGCTGTCTTCCTGTGTGTCCACCATCTCACTTTTCTTCAGATCTTCTTTCAAAAGAGAATCACTTTTTTTATTTGAAGAAAGTTTTGCTATTGAGAGTGAAGTGACCACAAAGAGTATAGCGAGCACAGTTGTAGCCTTTGTTAAAAAAGACTGCCCCCCGGTGGCTGAGAACATGGAGTTCCCACCGCCAAGCATCCCGCCAAGACCTCCGCTGTCACCTTCCTGGAGAAGGATTATAAGAGTCAGCAGGACAGCTATTATAATATGGATTACAATCAAAACAGTTGTCAGCATCAAACACCTCCGTTAATTACTCACATAAGAATATTTATTCCTGGCAGTCCTTTGCCTTCAAGCAGTTTCAGCGACGCTCCGCCTCCTGTTGAAATAAGGTCCACCTTGTCAGCACAGTCAAGCATCTTGACGGCACGCACTGAATCACCGCCTCCGACCACGGAAAAAGCGTCTGAACACCCCAGGCTTTCTGCGATCTTCCGCGTTCCTGTGGAATATTCTTCTTTCTCAAATATTCCCATGGGGCCGTTCCAGACAATGGTCTTGGCTTTCTTTATCAACCTGGAATATTCCTTGATGGTATCGGGACCAATATCCACTCCCATCCAGCCCTGATTGATTTGCCTACTATATATTCTTTCATCTGGTCTGTCAATGCTTTTTACAATACAGTGGTCTTCGGGAAGCATGAACCTGCAGTGCCCTTCACCGCTTTTTCTCAGGATATCCCGGGCTACACCGACCCTGTCTTCTTCAACAAGGGAAGATCCTGTCTCTGCTCCTCCGGCTTTCATAAGAGTATACGACATGGCGCCGCCGATGAGGAAATCATCTGCGACGTTCAGCAGGTTATCCAGTACTTTTATCTTATCACTTACTTTCGCCCCTCCCATGATGACCACGAACGGCCTCTCGGGGTTAACAAGCACTTTCTCAAATGCTGTCAGTTCCGTTTTTACAAGAAATCCCATGGCCCTGGTCTCAAACAGCCCCGGCAATACATAGACAGACGCATGTTTACGGTGCGAAGCTCCAAAAGCATCATTCACATAGACATCGGCAGAGTGGCTGAGAAGAGCGGCAAATCCGCTGTCCCCGCTCTGTTCCCCTGGATAAAACCTGATGTTCTCAAGCATGATAACTTTATCTTCGCTGGTTTTATACTCTTCAAGCTTTTTAATGTCCAGATCAGGATCGCACAGTCTCACATCTTCATTTAGCAGCCGTGAAAGTTCCCTGGCCACAGGGGCAAGGCTCAGATCGGGGTCATAACATCCCCGTGGCCTTCCGAAATGTGACGCTATGATCACTTTTCCTCCCTGATCGATGATATACCTTATGGTCTCTATAGCCGATTCGATCCTGCTGTTGTCCGCCACCTCACCATGTTCGTCCAGCGGGCAGTTGAAGTCCACCCTCAGGAACACACGTTTTCCCGAGACCTGGATCTCATCCACTGTCTTAACATTTTTAAGTATCCTGGATATCATATCCGGTCACATGTTCTCACAATATGAAAGCAGGTCAACTACTCTGCTGGAATAACCCCATTCATTGTCATACCAGGAAAGCACTTTAACAAAAGTACCGTCTATCACTTTTGTGCAGAGTGAATCAAAGTTTGACGAGTAATCAGCGTGGTTATAATCCACAGACACAAGGGGTTCATCTGAATAATTGAGTATACCCTTAAGTTCCTTTTCAGCTGCTTTTTTCATCTCACTGTTGACAGCGTCCTCGTCTGCGGGCTGCTTCAGTTCCACAGTAAGGTCCACCAGAGACACATTGGCAGTCGGCACTCTTATGGCCATGCCGTCAAGCCTGCCTTTAAGCTGCGGTATTACTTCCGCTATGGCCTTTGCCGCTCCTGTTGTAGTGGGGATCATTGACTGTGCCGCTGCCCTGGCTCTTCTCAAATCTGAATGAGGAGCATCCTGCAGCCTCTGATCTGAAGTATAGGCATGTATGGTGGTCATAAGCCCTTTGACTATCCCGAACGATTCATCAAGCACTTTTGCCACAGGGGCCAGACAGTTTGTAGTACATGAAGCGTTGGATATGATCCTGTGACTTGATTTTATCTCTTTTTCGTTGACACCCATGACAACTGTAATGTCTGGATCTTTGGCTGGAGCTGATATTATGACCCTCTCCGCCCCTGCGTCTATATGTATCTGAGCTTTTTCGCGGTTTCTGTAAAAACCTGAACATTCAAGTACTGTGGATATCCCCAGCTCCTTCCATGGAAGGTCTGCCGCGTCACGTTCAGAAAAGACCCTGATCCTCTTTCCGTCCACCACAATGGCATCTGAATCAGCGGAGACTTCTCCTTTAAACCTTCCGTG
>CAZGIO010000173.1:0-309 GCA_964525975.1 uncultured bacterium | reverse complement strand
GAGCACCTTGGCGTCCAGTTTGCCATGGACGGAATCATATTTCAGCAGATGAGCCAGAGTCCCGGGATCCATAAGGTCATTGATGGCAACGACATCTATTTCCTTATGTGTCTCATAAAGCCTCCTGAACACAAGCCTTCCGATCCTTCCGAAACCATTGATGGCAACCGTCTTCTTCATGATAAAACCTCCTTAGATTTCCTGCTCCCCCAAAATCATATCTATGAAACCGAATTGTTCCCCGAGATAAAATGAAGGCCCGTGGCCCGGATAACACAATAATCCCGGGTCCATCCTCCTCAGATATTT
>CAZGIO010000172.1:3200-3792 GCA_964525975.1 uncultured bacterium | reverse complement strand
TACGCCGATGAGACCCTTGGCCTTTATGATTATGATGATTATTCTCTCTCCCTTAACGGCGGTTTTGGAGATATCTTTGCCACGGTGAAAAGCACGTTGAGAGATATCTCAGGGGGAGAGACGCCTGGATATAAGGAATTCTCCGGAGATGTGTTCGGATATTTCTACCCCGGGGATCTCATCTTCAATGTCTCTGCGGGAAGCGATTACAAGGATTATGAGTTCACAAGCGATGATTATGATGATTATTTTCAGAATGATATCGCACTGAGAGCGGGGAAAAAACTGAGTGAGTATTTTGTTCCCTATATCATAGGCGAGATGACATTATATGACGAGACCGATAATCCCGGAGATTATTTCAAATGGGAAGCGGGTCTTGAACTGGAGATGTTCAAATACCCCGTGAGCCTTATCGCCAAAGCCGGCAGAAAAAATTTCAAGGAAGATTCAGAGAGCAGACTTTCCTACTCTTATTATACAGCGGAAGGCGCATGGAACTTCTGGGCAGGGCCTTTCTCCCTTTATCTGGGAGACACCTGGGAACTTCAGAAGATAGATGACGTTACCTCTACGGATTTCCCCGAGGCAA
>CAZGIO010000172.1:1540-3190 GCA_964525975.1 uncultured bacterium | reverse complement strand
GCTATCGCAGTAAACTGCTGTTTCCCAGTGATTAACTACATCACAACGGTCTTTCCCCGAGGCAAAAAACAGTAATTTTATCAACAGCCTCTATGCGGAAATGCTCATGAATATCTCCCGGGCTTTCTCAGCCACTGCAGAAGCGGGATATGAATGGAAGGAATATTTCATAGAGGATGAGATGAATGCGGATTATAAGCAGTTATCAGTGCAGCTGTCCTTTGATTACAACCTCTATTATAAATATATACTGAACATCACTGGAGAATATACAGATACGAGATACGATACCTTCGCTGAAAACGACAGCACTGATTATCGTCTCACCTCAACTGTGCAGTATTCATTTTAAAAAGGGGGCTTTGCCCCCTTTTCTCTTTACTTGCCTTTTGTGAGGAATATACTTTCATAGGTCATGGGAAATATACTGTTTCTTTATTTTAAATCATTCTTCAACACCTCAGGGTCCATTTATGAGATCGAAGCCTGGGATGGAAATCGCCTTGCAGCTAGAAGCGTATCTCCCGGTATCACAGTGACACCGCTCCATGAAAAGATGACAGGGGTGTTGAAGGAAGACCTGGATAAGGCCGGGAACCTCAGGAAGACCTGGAAAGCGCTCACAAGGAGTTACCCCGCCGCTAAGTACAGGTATGTGTCACTTGATGTCCCCTCGGGAATAGAAGGAGTGGACACCTTCAGGGATGAAGTCATGGTGGTCTCAGGGGCATTACCCATGCCTTCATGCGCCGAAGAAGTGGCGGAGTTATACTGGAAGACAATGGATAAGTACAGGATGTGGCAGGAAGATAATTCCACCGCGGTTTCCGCTGAGTTCACACTTGAACCGCAGGCCGATGAGTCACAGGAGATTGTCTTTTCCGGAGAGACACCCCATGCTCAAGCTTTCTTCGGAGACAATGGTGTATTGTCCGCCATGGACGGTTTTACACTGAGGCCGGGACAGCTCAAACTGGCAGAGGATATACAGGATTCCGTCGAACATGGCAAAGTGCTCCTTGCAAACGCTCCCACGGGTATAGGCAAGACCATGGCTTATCTGCAGAATGCAGTGCGCTCTCTCTCCATGGGTACAGTCAGGCGCGTGATAATATCAACACATACCAAAAAACTCCAGGATCAGATACGTTTTAAAGATATTCCGGCTTTGGAAAAAATACTCGGAGCGAAGATCCCGGCTATGGTGCTCAAAGGCAAGAGCAACTATATCTGCATGATACGTGCCATGGAATACATGGAAAGAAACGATGTAAAGAAGGTAAAAAAGGATCTTGTGAAGGAATATGTATTCAACCGCAAAGCAGGGGAACTCTCTCTGCTTCCCCGGGGATTTGAGGATACGGAATCCCTCTCTTTCAACAGCTGTGACGGGAAAAAATGCCCCATGTATGACAACTGTTTTTACTATGAAGCGGTAAGACAGGCATCTCTCCACCCTCTTGTGATCGTCAACCATGCCATGCTGATCACTGAACTTAAGAAAAAACGCATCGGAGACTTCGAGATGCTGATTGCTGACGAAGCCCATCATCTTGAACATATTATTACCGATAATCTTGGCGGAGAACTTACAAGGGACCAGTTTGACTTCCTTGAACACCGCGGAAACAGGGGACGTCGTCTGAAAGA
>CAZGIO010000172.1:0-1517 GCA_964525975.1 uncultured bacterium | reverse complement strand
GGCGGAAAGTCTTTAACCATATTGAGACAGTTTCGGAAGAAAAGGGACGGGACCTCCTTGAACAGTGCGCTGACGTCATGGAAGACCTCTCTGATGATGACGAGGTCTTTTTCCTGGAAGAGAAAAGTTCTGTGATCAGACGGTACTTTTTTTTCAGGGAATCCTACTACGTGGAACGCCGGTGGGTGAAAGACATGGATATGATCAAGCTTTATCCCTATTCAATATCAGCCTGGGTCCGGGCAAGGATCTGGGACGGTTTTAAGACAGCTGTGCTTCTGTCAGGTACTCTGTTCCTGGACACCGGTCCCATGCTGGACATGTTCAGGCGGCTCATGGGTATTGATGAGAGTGACAGGTTCATGTTTACATATCTTCCGTCTGAGTATGACTATGAGAAAAATGTGCGGGTCATGGTCCCCACGGATTTTCCTGAATATAAATATGATGAAAAGGAGGGATATCTCCAGGCTGTCATAACTTTTTTGAAGGAATACATCATCAGGACAGAAGGACGCTGCCTTGTACTGTTTACCTCCTATGATGACATGTTTTTTACCGCGGATGCCATGGAGCCTTTCTTTGAAGAGAACGGGATAGCTTTTTTCATGAACAGGTTTGAATCATCCGAGGTGGAGAATATTCCGCTCTATACGGTGTTCGGTACATATTCGCTCTGGGAAGGCATCGATGTCCGTGACGATCTTCTCCGGACAGTGGTCATGGTAAAATCGCCGTTTATGTCTCCCGATGACGGTTATTTCAGGTCTAAAAGCAGAGAGCTCGGCGATGCGCTCTATTACCTGTTCTATATCAATAACGCAGCAGTCAAGTTCAGACAGGGTTTCGGCAGGCTTATCAGATCCGCTGAAGACAGAGGAGTGTTCGTCTACCTTGACAACAGGATAACAAGACGCAGCTACAGGAAGATATTTATGGAATCCATCACCGGCAATATGGGGTTCTCCTTTGTGCCAGTGCGTGAGATCTTTAACAGAGCGGAAGTCTTTCTTTTTGATAAGACAGATATGATCACAGGGATCTCAGGCATACGTTCTGACTTCAAATTCCTTGATCACAGACAGGTCTATATTGCCAGAGACGGTCAAAGAGGGGTTAAGATCATAAGGGGAGCCGCGGGAACAGGCAAGACCGTGATCCTGATACACCGCCTTAAATATCTCCTCATGCGTTTCCCCCATGTGAAAAGGATATTGTTTGTCACATTCAACGCTTCACTTGCCACCTATATAAAAAATATACTGCGCATAGAGGGAATAACAGATAAACAGGGCGCCGTGGATGTATTTTACCTCTATGAGTTATGCAGGTCCCTGGGATATGAACGCAAAGACGAAGGGTTTCAGCAGTATTACAGAAATGTGGAAAGAGAACTTAGGTCTCATGGCCATCCGCTGTATGATGCGGTGTTTATCGACGAGGGACAGGATTTTGATACGGTGAAGATGAATATTGTCCTCTCTCTCGTTGACAGAAAAAAAGCTGATATGACCATG
>CAZGIO010000171.1:825-3802 GCA_964525975.1 uncultured bacterium | reverse complement strand
GGAGCGAATCTGACGCTTTTCTTATGATATCATCAGTGAGTTCTATACTGTTCTCTCTGTTCCTCATTGTGCCGGCCATCTTTTCCAGGGTTATTTTTTTCATGTTTTCGCATGTGAAGCGACGCCCCATCATATAGAATTTCTTTTGGGGAAACAGTGTCTGCAGCCTGTATATCATGCCTTCCTCGGTTCCCACGAGGAATGAATCATGGCCACTCTCAGCTGCGTACCGGATCATCTGCCCGGTGGACAACACGGCATCCGCCTTTTCAAGGACATCAATGGGAGCCTCGGGATGTACCATTGCGGATGCTTCAGGATGGGCTTTTCTGCCTTCCCGCAGGTCTTCCAGGGTGATCCTGTTGTGCACATAACAGAACCCCGGCCAGACTGTCACATCTGCGCTGCTCTGTTTTTTCACCCAGTTTCCAAGGTTTTTATCAGGAAGGAAAAATATCTTTTTCCCTTTTAACGATTCAACAATATCAAGGGCGTTTGCCGACGTGCAGCAGATGTCCACTTCCGCTTTTACTTCAGCGCTGGTATTCACGTATGCCACAAAGACATGCTCGGGATACTTTTTTCTCATCTCACGCACGTCTGAAGCTGAGATCATATCCGCCATGGGACACCCCGCTTCAGGTTCAGGTATATATATGTTTTTTTCAGGTGATATTATCTTTGCGCTTTCCGCCATGAAACGGACACCGCAGAAAAGGATATTTTCTTTTTCAAGCTTGCCCGCTTTTCTTGCAAGTTCCAGCGAATCGCCGAGAAAATCCGCTGCGTCCTGGACTTCGGGGAGCTGGTAATTGTGGGCAATGATCAGCCAGTCACCCTCTTCCTTCAGCTGTGTTATCTCTTCCATGATCTTAGTCAATGCTTTCCTCCATTATATCTCTTAATGTTATGGATTTTAAATATTTGATGATGTGGCTGTTCATGGATTCCCAAAGTTTCTTTGCGGGGCAGGAGGCAGACTGAGGTGAGCATGTGAATTCCTCGCCCACACAGTCCACAAGCGCCACGTAACCCTCAAACAACACATAGATATCATACATATTGATATCCTCAGGTCGTCTGTTAAGATAAACGCCGCCGTTTTTCCCCCTTGCACTTCCGATAATGTTCTCTTTGCTAAGCTGCATGACCAGCTGGCGCAGATAATTGTTGGAAAGCCCCTGCCTCTCAGCTATCTCTCGAGTGCTGATCAGTTCCTGGTCGCTGTAGGAAGCAAGGTCGAGCAAAAAACGCAGCCCGTAACGCATTTTAGTTGATACTTTGAACATAGAGTTCTCCTCTTCTAAGTTTTCTAACATCATAGGATAAATAAGAGATTTGTCAAATGTTATTTTATTATTGACAATTAAAAAGAGGTATCAAACCTGCTGTTATACTGTCTCATCTGTTCAATGCCGCTTATATGCCGGTCATCCATGGGAAATACGGATATGTTTTGTATGCCGAACTCTTTTTTCAGTTCGCTGGTATAGTCTGTCCCCTGTACTTTATTCACCACCATCTTTTCCAGATGTATCCCCAGGTCCTCAAGACGGACTTTCAGCCTCTTTGCCTCGGCAAAAGACAGCTTGTCGTAGTTCATCACAAGATTGACCAGTGTGCTGCCGCTTGTGAAATGTTCATTAAGCACGCCGTTTCTCTCTATAAGAGCTTCCAGTTCCACCATGACCTTGTCCGTATCATATTCAAGCTTGCCGAACTTTATCTTGGACATGATCTCTTTTTTCTTCTTGGTCTTTTCCCTTATCTTTTTCAACTCCTTAAGCCACAGCAATGAGACAAAAGGAAGAGAAAAAAACTTGAGGGTAAGTGCTGTGGGAGGCATATCAAATACTATGTGTCTCATCTCAGAATCATATCTTCTGCGTATATCCTCAAACGCCAATATAAGGGCGTATTCCTCTATCCCCGGGGAGTAACGTAATATGTCAAAATGATTCTGGAGGTTGAACGCGCTCTGATATGTATATGTGTCCTGGATATGGTCCTGGGTCTTCTTCAGATATTTACGGATCCAGTACTCCTCATCCACCTCGATCACCCCGAGGTTATCTGTGACCTTTGTGATCTGCTGTGAAAAGTCACTTTCAAACAGGTCTCTCTGGTTATGAGCCGGGTCCATGGATACCAGCAGTGTCTTTTCACCTCTATCTGATATCTTGACAGATACAAGAGCTGAAGTGGTTGATTTCCCCACTCCTCCTTTTCCAACAAAAAAATGATATACCGCCATAGTCCCGCCTTAATCTATATCCAATACTGAAAACAGTTCACCCAGAGGGTCATGTGCCGTCCCGACTTTTTCAAGCATGATGCCAAACTCATGTTCCATATAGGGCATCAGTTCCAATGTGATCTGAAGAGGGGGAGAAGGGAGCCCCACAAAGGATCCCAGGACAAGCAAAGCGAAGATATTCTCCACTTCCCGTGTCTCATATTCCACCACTTCCACGGCCTTGTCTCTGTAGACTTCGTCGAGACTCTTAAAGAACCCCTTTATCTTTGCAAAAATCTTATTTGACATCGCTCTCTTTTTCCACTCTGAATATACCCATCTCGCTCCTGACCCTTTTATCCACAGGATAATAGTAATACGCGGCATAAAAACCGAGAAGAACGATGATAGTAAGTGGTATCTTATCCAGAGAAAGATAATAAGACACAGGTATGAGATATACGGAGACAAAGGCTATGCTCATGTATAGTCTCTGAAACCTCAGGAATGTTCCGCTGTCCGGAAACCTGTTTTCTCTAACACATCTTCTTAATGTTATGATCTTGAACCACATAGGAGCTATCACAGATGAAAGAGCTGAAACAAGAAGCAAAGCCACAGTCACCGCCCTGCTCACTTCAGCAGGGATCCCCTGACTGTCTCCCTCTCCCAATACATATGCTGCGACAAACAGTATCAGCGCGGGAAGTACAAAATAGTAGCCAAAACGCTGCTGTTTTA
>CAZGIO010000171.1:0-815 GCA_964525975.1 uncultured bacterium | reverse complement strand
AGCGCGGGAATCAGCATATTCAGATAAATACGACGCAGTTTTTCTCCCATGGTGCCTCCTTAAGCTTGCGGGGCGCATATAAAGCGCCCCGCATTATCTTAACTTATTCTTTTTCAGGTTTTACTTTGAAAAATGCGATTATACCTTCGATGACGATGGCGACCACAATAATGATCACAATGGCATTGACGATATAAAGCAGTGCGTTTCCGCCTTTTACAAAGGTTGACTGGTTCATGATAGTTGCCCACATGGTCATAAACGCCATGAATATCGCGGGAATACCAGCCACGATCCATCCCTTACCGCCTTTACGTCTCAGGTAAAGGGTGATGACGATAAGCGCAAGTGCCGCAAGCGTCTGGTTTACAGCTCCAAACAACGGCCACAGTTTCAAAGCGCCCTTTCCGTCTGCGCCAGTTGCAAATGTGAGCAGTGCGGCTGTAAGTACTACGATGAAAGTGGAGAAATATCTGTTTTTGAATATCTTCACTTTAAGGTCAAGGAACAGCTCGCTGACAACATAACGCTGGATCCTTGTAGCTGTATCCAGTGTTGTGCCGGCAAATGAGGCCACAAAAACACCCATAATCGCCAAAGCCCATTTAAGCGGAATGCCCAGAGCCGCGATCATATTGGCTGAACCTCTTACAAAGGCTGCCAGTTTAGATCCCAGGCCTGCTGCCGCCGCCCATGATGAATAATGAGTGGTCCAGGCCTGGACGCCTGTCAAGGTGGCGCCGTCTTTGGCATAACCCATGCCGATCCCCGCAGCCACTGCGATGATAACCAGTGTGGCAAGAGCACCTTCCATA
>CAZGIO010000170.1:3178-3850 GCA_964525975.1 uncultured bacterium | reverse complement strand
TGAGTTTCTGTTTAACCGCAGCGTACCCACAGAGACAGAACTGACAAGTCCAGGCGGCAGTATTGCTTCCATATCCTCCAGAAGAGCCTTATATTCTTCAATGTAACCCCTACCCGCAATGACAGGGTCCAGATGCAATGAGACATTCCATCCCGCCATAGCGGCTTTTCTCGCAGCTTTCAGCCGCGCTTTTACAGAAGGCGCTCCCTTCTCATACTGGTCCACGGATTTCTGCGGAGCCAGCGACCAGCCAAGAACAATACGGCTGCACGGTTTTGTATCAGGGAGATGTCCTATATTAGCCGATTTGGTCCTGAACTCGCCATACATATTGTCTTGAAGCCGTTGAGACATATATGATACCAGTCCCGTTATATGATCAAAAGCCAGAGCATCATACATATCGCCGAAATGAAAGAGGACTTTCTCTTTCCCCTCTGCGGTTTTGAGCATATCACTCCACATCTGCTCCATGTTCATGAACAGCACAGGGTCCCTGCTTCTGATATTGCCCTGCAGATAACAATATTTACAGTCATACGGGCAGTTATACCCCGCCGTGACCGCATAACTTATATAACCCGAAGGGCCATACTCCCCGGGAGTCTTTTTAACCGTCTCTCCCCGTTTATCAGCAATAAACATATTACGTTCACTGCCTGTCTTGTTCTG
>CAZGIO010000170.1:0-3168 GCA_964525975.1 uncultured bacterium | reverse complement strand
CACCGCCGCCAACCACGACAACATCAGCTTTAATTTCCTTCTTTTCCAGTTCCTGGGGCAGTGCAATGTCTGCATAAGGCTTTTCAACGAATAAAAACCCCTTGTCAGCCCCTTTGGGGGAAGCCGCTGTCCCGGGCATCTCTCCCCATTTTCTCCCTGTCCTGATATCATCATAGAACCTCATCCGCTGAGTAAAACTCATCTTATTCCGTGTCATCTCTTCAGACAGCTCTGCAGCATCAGCATACCGGTTCCTGCTCCACTGCATAGTACGCAGTATTTCCATACCGTGCTCCATGGCTGCAAAGGGCGCAAGCTCCTTCAGCATCTTGTCCAGATATACTCCCAGACCCAGGCAGTCATGTTCTTTAACCTTTGACACAACATCTCTGTTGTTATCGCTGACTTCTTTTACACAGATGGCAGGTATCCCGTTTTCCCTGCCCCAGTCAAGGAGATAGTATCCCTCCATGTCAAGGAGAGTGCCAAAATATAGCCACTCTTTCCTGAACCCCTCCTGCAGCCCGGGGACAGTGATCAGACGCCTGCCGTCCTCGCTTTTTAAGCCAGGCGATACAGGATGATGCAGAGCCTTCATCCTTTCCAGATCAGCTGCCACGGCTCTTGATATCTCAAACACTGATCCCGGAGCGTCGCAGGCGATGGAACCGCATGTCCCGCCGTTTATTACAAGGTCAGGCCTGTTTTTATCCCGCTGCCGGTAAAGACCATGTATGAGATTTAAGATCCCGTGTTTTTTATTGATAAATACTGATAGTTCGATTCCCGGATAGATATGACCTGACGCCGTACCCTTTTCCCATCCCGACACACTGAAAAAACCGTCGGCTTCCCGTTCATATTCAAATACAAGAAGGATCTTCATGTGACTGACAGCCCGTTGAACTCACCCATGGCCTTTTCCATCCCCCCGGTGATCAGGGCTTCCACTGCCTTTTCCGCATTCTGAAATGTCTTGTACAGCAGTTCAAACTCTTTATCTTCAAAATCCGAAAGCACATAGTCTTTCAGGTCCCCATACGAGCCTGTCCCCAGGACACCTATCCTGAGCCGCGGGATCCCTGTATCGCCGCTGAAGGCGTTGATCACCGATCTCATGCCGTTATGCCCCCCATGAGACCCTGACGGACGCAGTCTGATCTTCCCCACATCATCATATACAACCAGTATATCTTCCGGTTTTATTTCCCTTCTCCTGGAGAGTTCCCAGACAGCTCTGCCCGAAAGGTTCATAAATGTCTGCGGCTTCACACAGAGCACGTCTTCCCCCCCAATATTAACTGAAAAAGATGTATACGTGGAGATGTGAGACTCTTTTGCTTTGTTTTTGTCTTTAAGCATATCAAAAAAAAGAAACACGGCATTGTGCCGGGTCTCTATATATTCGATGCCTGGATTACCTAATCCCAATATGATCATGGTATTCCTGTTATTCCTCTTCTTCTTCGTCCTTCTTGGCTGTGATGACTTCAGGCTCGGCAGTCTCGATCTCCTCGATGCCTTCTTCCTCGACTTCTTCAACGAGTCTCGGAGCCACAACATGAGCGACCAGTTCATCAGCGTCATTCATTATCTTCACATCTTCATCTGTCGTGATATCTGATACATGCAGTGAAGAACCGATCTCCAGTTCAGTGACATCCACATCGATGTGAGAAGGCAGCCTGTTGGGAAGCGCTTCCACTTCCAGTTCCCACAGGTTGGTCTCCAGTATTCCGCCTTCTTTGACACCAGCTGCACTACCCACGATATTGATAGTCACAGGTATCTTGATGGGTTTATCCATGTCGATCTCAAGAAAGTCCACATGAAGGACAGTGTCTTTCACAGCGTCTTTCTGAACATCCTTGATAACAGCCATGCCGTTCCATTTTCCCATTTTCATGTCAACGATAATATTCAATCCGTCAGGCTTATGAAGCATCTTCATAAGTTCGTTTTCATTTATTTTCAGGGATTTTTCGTCACCCACTCCATAAAGGATCGCGGGAATATCTCCTGCCTGTCTCAGTCTTCTGTTGAACCCCTTGCCGGTCTCAGTTCTCTTCTTAACAGCAAGCTCGTACTTTTTCATTGCCATCTCCTCCTTATGATACTATTGTCTCGGTATTCTCATTAATTATCCTTAAAAAACTGTATTCTCCTTTTTCCAGTCTGCAGTCTTCAAGATAGACAAAAGGGCCTATCCTTGAACCTGACTCTACCCTCACGTCTCCCTTTATGGTGACAGGAGATATGATCTCCACATCTTCCCCGCAGGTCAGTTCCCCGTTGATGCACAATCCTCCCGGATCGTTTATGGTCACTCCGTTCTCCGTAAGTTCCCTCACCACACGGTCTTTCTCATACAGGCTTGCTTCCATAAGCTGCCGTCTGGAATTCACTCCCATGCACTCTCTGCTCACGGGATAAGCATACGCGCCCACTTTTAATCCGTCAGCGATCATATGCTTGAATATATCAGTAAGATAATACTCTTTCTGAGCGTTGTTGTCATCAAGTCTTTTCAGATATTTTTTCAAAGTCTCTCTTTTTACAGCATAGACTCCCGTATTTATCTCTTTCACATCGAGTTCATGGGGTTTTGCGTCTTTATGCTCAGTGATCCTGAGCACACTGCCGTCCTTCCTTATGATCCTCCCGTATCCATGGGGATCCTCAAGTATCGTAGTCAATATGGACCCGTGGCATCCGGTTTTTCTGAAATCTTCAATGAACTCCCTGATCATCCCGCTTTGAAAAAGAGGAGTGTCTCCGGGCATGATGATCACATCATCGTTTGAAAAACCGTCCAGATCCACCTGCATCACAGCGTGGCCTGTGCCAAGCTGTTCTTTCTGTTCAAAAAAAGAAAGCGTCCCCATATCTTCGAGGTGCGCTTTTACATCCTGGCTTTTATATCCGCATATCAGCGCAACGGAATCCGCTCCGGCGCCTTTTACCACATCTATAACGCGCCTGATCATGGATCTTCCCGCAACTTCAAAGAGGACCTTGGGCTTATCCGCCTTCATCCGGGTCCCTTTGCCCGCTGCCAATATGACTCCTAACATGACAACTCCGTTCTAATACCGGCTTTCCAGCAGGCATCTACTGGGCTGGGTGGATTCGAACCACCGAATGCGGGAGTCAAAGTCCCGTGCCTTG
>CAZGIO010000169.1:0-3858 GCA_964525975.1 uncultured bacterium | reverse complement strand
TTTTTTATTCCCTTCAATATTTTCAGAACTTGTATCCCACACCAAAATTTATGGCCTGCGTCTTGATCTCATTGTCACCGGGAGTAAAAATTGCGGGCATACCATCATTGATGTCAGTCAACCCCATATTGTAACGTATCTCCGCAAACATATTGGGAAGAAGCCAGTACTGAGCACCTATTACCGCGGAAATATTCATACTCTTCATACGTTTATGCAGCAGGTATCCCTGATTTATCCACATATCTTCTTCGGGGATCTCTTGTAATAACGCCAAATTCGCCTTCGTAAGATACGAGAACATGGGGCCTGCGAGAAGTTTCATCTTTTCCATGGGCATATAGTAAAAAAGCAGCGGCACATCAATAAAACAGAGATCATATTTAAACCATACTTCCGGATCTGCCTCTTCTATGACATATTTGTCGCCCCCTTTTGAAAGCAGTATCTCCCCCTGTATACCCATGGTCTCATTGATGGGGTATGCGGCCCAGACTCCAAGATAATGGCCCATGTATACTTTTTCCTCAGCCTCGGGAATGGACTCATCAAACTCAGGATCCATCTTAAGATCCGCTATGGACAACCCGGCTTTAAGGCCAAACTCCCATGCAGCCGCGGAACCCGCCGCAAAGACAACAACCAGCATTAATACCAATAACCTTTTCATAACGCCTCCTTTATCATTTTCAATTATTCACCTGTTTCTTCCATATTACAAGTCACTCTATAACTTGAAGAAACAGCGTTTTTCGCTATGCTTAACAGAGGAGCTGTTATGACACTGTTCGGTTTTATTCTTTCCATAATCGCCATGGCGGGTATACTGCTGTACCTCCTGCGTACACGTTACAAAGAGGTGATGTCAGAGATCAATGCCATGGGCACGGCTGAGATCATATCCACCCGAGCGGAGTTTTTCGGCATGTCATCCAAAGGATTCACCCAAATAAGGGGCAGCGGAATCCTCGCCCTTTTCCAGGAAACGATCGCCTTCATCATGCTTTTCCCAAGGACCACGGTACATATTCAGCGCGGATCCATAATATCCGTGACAGTGCAAAGATCATTTCTAGGCAAGACAAAATTTAAAAAACTGATGGTAATAAGGTACACCGATGACACAGGCCGTGAAGAAGAATGCGCCTGGCTTGTGGAAAACCTTCAGGATTGGCTTACTCTTCTTGAGAATCACTATCAATTACAATGACGGCCTTGTAATTATCTCCTAAATCCAGAAATTCAGCTCCGTAAGGTTCCCATATTTTTCTGGAAATCTCATTATCCTTTGCTATGGTGGCCTCAAGCCTGCCGCATCCCCGTTTTTTTACAATATCCACGATCTCCGCAAACGCCTCTCGCCCAAGGCCTTTACCCCTGTAATCACTCCCCAGCCAGTAACCGCAGCGGGCAGTCTCATTATCTTTTAAAAATGTGACTGTGATCATACCGGCTGACTCTTCGTAATCATCGATTATCAGATAGATATCAGCGCCACGGGCTTTAGCCCACTGCGCGTTAAATGCCACAAACTCCGGGACTGAGATATGATCTCCTTTTTTAATGCCGATATCCTCCATGAGCCTGTCATCAAAATTCAACATATTTGTCATCGCCATCAACTGTGACGGCAACGCTTCTGTTACTGGTATGATCCTTTTCATATGCACAGTATACAAAAAAATCAGCGTTAATGAACATTAAAATGGTGAAACAAAAAAATGCCCCCGTTTGTCCAGTGATTAAGGAGGTCAAATATGAGAAGACTTGTTTTTTTACTTATCACATCCGCATTGGTCTTTACCGGATGTTCAAATCTTTCAAAGACAGATGTGGAGATCCTGCCCATAACGGCATCTTTTGAGATGACAGACCATACAGGGCAAAATTCCGTAGCCTGCTTTGCGTTCCATGACGAACAGCTCTATTACGTGCAGCGTTATGTGGACAATTTCGCCATAAGAAGAGTGGATCTGAAGGGAAATGAGACTCTGCGCTTCATCATACCGCGGGGCAACGGACCTGGCGAGGCAAGACATTCCCTGGGTATAACAGTAAATGATGATGGCATATGGTTTTCTGATTACGCTCTCAGACGCATATCAAAATTCGACCTGGAAGGAAATTACGACGATTGCGTAAACTTCAACGATGACACCGGCATGATCATCTTCTTTGATATCATAGGCAATCATATGTATTACGCGGGTATAGACACGACATATGCAGGGAAGATCAATATATCCACAGGTGACATCGATGCGGCCATACCCCGCAAGGGCAAGACCCTCCAGGAAGTGGGCTCCAATACAAGCGGAGGCATCGTAAAATGTGATCAATACAACAATGAGGTCTATGTAGCCAACGTGGGAAGCCCCTACAGGATAGAACGATATGATGCAGACCTGAACCCATTGGGAGAATATACATACCCTCTGGAAAGTGAATATGATCCGGTGAAGATATACCCCGGCCCGAATATTGCCGGCGATTTTACAGTGGCTTCAATGGCTGTTACGCCCGATTACATATACGCGCCGCATATAAGCGCTCGTTTCATGATTCGCAATGGCGAATATGAGTCCCGCGACTACACCCCGGAATATTTCAGGTTCAGTAAAAAAACAGGAAGACTGGACAAGATATATAGGATCCAGGGGTTGGAAGAGATCAACGGTTTTTCCACTGTGATCCACGCCGATGATGAAAAGCTGATCGTCTACCTCTCAGGAGAAGGTGAATGGATAAAGACTGTACTGGGGGAAGATGCCCCTGAATTTACCAGGACATGCGCGGTCTTAAAATTGAAATAACAAAAAAAGGGGGGAGGATATCCCCCCACTTCAAACCATATTTCCTGAACATCTAAGATGACAATAAGAAATAAAAACCTGGGCTATTCAGCCTTTTTTTCTGCGGACACTTTATTCAAAACCGCTCTGAGATCATCTATTGTATAAGGTTTTTTCAATATACCGCAGAAACCGTGCTTTTTGTAACCGGACATCACCGGACCATCTGTATACCCGCTGGATGCCACAAGGCATGCCTGGGAGTCAATGGCTTTTATCCGTTCAGCCGCTTCGCTTCCTCCCATCCCCCCTGGTATGGTCAGATCCAGGATCAGGATATCATACTTGTCTCCCGATTCCAGTTTCTGCCTGTACTTCTCCACGGCCTCATCACCGTCAGATACCAGGTCATATCCATACTTAAGCTCTTCGAGCATGCTGGCAAGTGTCTTCAGGACGATCTCCTCATCATCCATCACGAGGATCTGTTTTCCCCTGGGATCCACAACTGTCTCCGCAGCCGCGGGACGGACCGTTTCACTGCAGCTTACAGTGGCGGGAAGGTATATAATAAATTCGGTCCCCTCCCCGGGCTTCGATGACACAGTTATAAAACCATCATGTTTCCTGATAATCGAATAAGTGGTGGCAAGCCCCAACCCACTGCCAGCCTGTTTCGTGGAAAAATAGGGATCAAAGATCCTGTCTATCATACCGGGGTTGATTCCCGTCCCCTCATCCCGGATCACTATCTCTACATAATTGCCGGGATCAAGTCCCGGAACATCATCATATTCCAGCTCCCTGTTCTTAAACCTGATATACAGCGTCCCCCCCTGGGGCATGGACTCTTTGGCATTGATAGTCAAATTGGAAAACACCTGCTGTATCTGCCCCTTGTCCACCTCCGCCTGATACAGATCTTCAGGAAAATCCATATCAAGTTTTACGGCGCTGCCGGAAAGATCAAAACGCGCCACTTCCTCCGCGATGGCTATAAGGCTCGCTGATGGTGATTGCCATCGGGTGGATGACCAATCTGATCCAGCGGGGAATGGCATCCCTG
>CAZGIO010000168.1:696-3872 GCA_964525975.1 uncultured bacterium | reverse complement strand
AATTTAACACCTCCATAAAATTTTTGATATTATAATTGTTGAATTTAAGGTATTTATATTTTAAGAAAAAATCGGATAATTTACAAAAAATAAATTTATTAGTAACTTTTAAATATAAAATGATAATTTCAACGCAATGTTAAACTACAGCCAATAAATAAAATTTTGAATATGAACAAATTAACATATACCCTTGGCGAAAAAGACACATATAAACTGGGTCACTTCTTCATCGCCATGGATATCGCCTCCTTTATCGATCCCGCTGACTTCAAAAAGACCGCAGGAGATATCGTACGCGCTCTGCGTAATTCAGAAAAAGCGCCGGGAGCTGAACGGATCTGGACCGCGGGGGAAAAAGAGCATGACGCATGGCTCTTCAGAAAAGACAAAGGCGCTAAAGTGGATGAAGTATTGAAAAACCAGATCATAGAACTGAGAAAAGAATTCCACCTGGAAGACAAATACACCTTCCCGTTTGATAAGTAATCAATTTATCCTCCGGAAGCCTCTTTCATGGGGCTTCCGGTTTACACGCCCCTTAAGGAGCTTTCATGAAGACTGACTACTACGCCCATGACAGGGAATACAAAAAACGGAAAGCAAAAGGATTTTCCGGCTGGGGCACTGCCGAAGATCATGAAGAGATGCTCGCAGAATGCACAGCATTTCTCGAAAAGCCCTATGTACCTCAATCGGGCAGGTTCCTGGAGGCGGGCTGCGGCGCAGGGGAGATGACGCTTTTTTTCGCAAAAAAAGGATATGAGTCCTACGGCCTGGATATCTCCGACTTCGCCATCGAATGGGCAAAAAAAAACGCTGTTCAAAAAAAAGTCCAGGCAGATTTCAAAGCGGGCAATCTCACTGAATCACTCCCCTACCCGAATAATCATTTTGACATCATCCTGGATGGACACTGCCTTCACTGCATCATCGGAAAGGACAGAGATACATTTTATCAAAACCTGCGCCGCGTCCTGAAGCCCGAAGGGATCCTTCATATCTCCACCATGTGCTTTACAGACAATCTGGATTTCTACAGGAAAGAGGTTAACAACTTCAATGAAGAGACTCTCACCCAGGACGTGAACGGCGTCTCATACAGATATTTCGGACATTACACCGATCTCATGAAAGAAGCTGAACACAACGGCTTTACAATAATTCATTGGGAATTCGCCGACCATAAGAGAAACCTGCTCATGGATCTTAAAATACATTCCTGAAAAAATAAAAAAAGGGGAGGACAAACGCCTCCCCATGACTATTACTTTCCTGTGAGTTCAGAGAGCATGAGTTTCACGGCGTCCACGTGGCCGTTGACGCGGACTTTGCGCCATTCGTGTACCACGTTGCCTTGGGGATCGATGAGAAACGTGCTTCTCACAACACCCAGAAACGATTTGCCGTACATCTTTTTTTCCTTCCAGCAGTCATACGCCTTAAGGACTTCCTTTTCCGTATCACTCAGAAGGGTGATAGAGAGCTCTTTCCGCTCGCAGAACTTCTTATGCTTTTCTTCGGTGTCGGGAGATATGCCCAGTATCACCGCTCCCATGCGGCGGAACTCATCCTTTGACCATGTAAAATGGGCCGCTTCAAGGGAACAGCCCGGTGTCATATCCCTGGGGTAAAAATATAATACTACCCACTGGCCTCTGTAATCCTCCAGACAATGTCTTTTCCCGTCCTGGTCGTTGAGACAGAACTCAGGCGCTGTATATTTCTCCATCTTATCTCCTACAGTTTTACTATGATGTCATCCAGCGCCCTCTTAGGCACATGATGGACATCTTTCTCATCGTGCCAGTATTTGATATCACCGTCATGATCCACTTCCTCCACTATGACTTTTTCAGCGGGTTTTCCAAGGGCAATCACCATGAGGATCTCATACCAGTCAGGTATACCCAGAGTGGTCTGGAGCTTTTCCCGCTTAACAGAAGCGATCATGCAGCCTCCCAGTCCCTTTTCCACAGCACCCAGGAGAATACTCTGACCCGATATGCCGGGATCGTATCCATAGGATTTTCTTATCCCTGTGTCTCCCAGGATGATGATATAACCTGTGGGGCGTTCACCTTTCACAGGACCGTCCCACTCCTTGAGGTAACCGGCCCAGGCGAGTGTGGGGAAGATCTTCCCGTTTGTCTCCTCATCACAGGCGATCACATATTTCAAAGGCTGCACATTCATACCCGATGCGGACATGCGCGCGAGGTCTACAAGTTCCTTCAAAATCTCTTCATCGATCTTATGTTTCTCATCAAACCTTCTGTAACTTCTGTTTGCATAAACAAGGTCCTTTAACATTTTTACCTCCTGTTTAATAATTTTGATTATTACGGTTTTCAGTGGTCCAGAAACCGTGTATTAAGACTCTTCGACTTATAATCATAACTTACAAATATCATAACCGCATTCATAACATTATAATTATATATGACAACTGATTATCTTGCAAGACTATTAGCGGCAGGAAAAATAAGGATCAGAACCACTTTTTTTTCTTAAACAGCCAGATCATGCCTCCGGCGATAAGGAACATCACTGACAATAACACCGGATACGCAGCCTTTATCTTCAGCTCCGGCATAAACTCAAAGTTCATCCCGTATATTCCCGCAATAAATGTCAAAGGGATAAATATGGAGCCTGCAATGGTGAGGACTTTCATCACTTCGTTCATCCTGTTGCCTGATACGGCAAGATATAAATCGGTCAGTCCCGTGAGGATCTCACGCAGCGTGTCGGCATACTCATTGCACTGGCTGATATGCGCTGAGAGATCAGCATAGTAATATCTCAACTCATTCTCAGCCCCGTAGCCCGGGATCGATGAGAACGCGGCGCGTGTAAGACGTACAAGACGCTTAAAAAAAAGGAGTTCTTTTTTTACAACATATAATCTGGAAAATGCCGTTTTGTCGGGATCTCCCATGATCTCGGCCTCTATGGTTTCAGTCTGCTCAGAAATGAAATCAAGCGAGACAAAAAATGAATCAGCCACACTGTCCAGGAGCGCGTAAAGCAGGTAAAGAGAGTCTTTCTTCCGTATGACCCCGGCATCGTCCCGTATTCTCTGAATCAGAGGATCAAAGATCTCCCCTCCTCCGCTTTCAAAAGTAAACAGAGTATTACCGTCAAAGTACAGGGAATAGCGTCCATAGTTCTGT
>CAZGIO010000168.1:0-686 GCA_964525975.1 uncultured bacterium | reverse complement strand
TTTACCGGCAAAGGCGGATCCTGAGATAAATATCCTCCCTGAATGTATATCCGAAGAGGGTTCGTGAGCGGGATTCATCACGTCTTCAAACAGCATGGGATGCATCCCCGCCGCCTGACAAACTGTTTTAAGCTTCCGGACATCACCCATACCTACAACCCGCACCCAGACTACTTCTTCAGATGATTTCCCCGTTTTCTCCGGGTCAAAGGCTTTTTCATGGAATTCTTCTTCACTGTAAGAGATCACAGCAATATCTGTCTTATCATCTGCGGTATAAGCCGATTCTTCCCCCACGCTTCCAGGGGGAGTCCCCGCTTTCCGGGCAAAAAAATGAAACTTCCTCAAACTCTTTTCAAACATAGTACATAGAGTATATCATATCATTTCCCTTTTGTAAGCGTCGGTTATGTTGAAAACTTTCACTTTTTCCACTATAATATCTCCATGGAACAGAAAAGTTTTAAAGCAATCACTCTCAGCGCGGAAAAATCACCCCGGGGCGCACTGGAACTCAGCGGCGTTAAATACAACGTGGAACTCCTGGATAATATAGTCCGGCTGGAGGATCATAAAGGCAATGTGATCGGAGAAGCCATGGTATCCTCCCATAAGGGGGAACACCAGATCTCACTGGATCCCGCTCTGCCTGACTCTTTTCTGGTTCTCAGCAAAATGCGGGAGAT
>CAZGIO010000167.1:0-3875 GCA_964525975.1 uncultured bacterium | reverse complement strand
ATTTCACCGCTGTCATGGCAGGGTTCCAGTAGACAGACGAAGAGTCCGCCGCTGAAGCCACTCCAGTCCCTCCCATGGACATGGACCGCGCTCCCATGATGGGAAACGCACCTGCCGCCGCCACAAGGGCAGCTGAAAGGATGATCAACATACACAATCTTCTCATAATACACCTCCGTAGTATATTTATTGTTCAATTATATGATTATCACAGGGATATGGCAATATAAAAAAGAGGTCTTACTCCGCAATAACCGCTCATAAATGAGTTTTCAGGACTTTAATTCACTGAATCCGGAAAACCGACAGGCAGATTATCCGGTGATCTCTTTCTCTTTCTGCAGATATTCTTTCAGAAAACGCCCGGTGTGGGATGTTCCGCAGGCCATGATATCGTGTATGGGGCCTGAATAGATAACATTACCGCCGTCATCCCCCCCTTCGGGGCCCAGATCCACGATCCAGTCGGCATATTTGATCACGTCAAGGTTGTGTTCAATGATGATCATGGAATTCCCGCTGTCCACAAGCTGATTAAGGACAGAAAGGAGTTTGTTTATATCATCAAAATGGAGGCCGGTGGTGGGTTCATCGAGTATGTATAAGGTCCTGCCTGTGCTTCTTCTGGAAAGCTCTTTAGCCAGCTTTATGCGCTGCGCCTCTCCTCCCGCTAAGGTGGTGGCGGACTGTCCCAGCTTGTTATAATCCAGGCCCACGTCTGAGAGAGTCTGAAGCCCTCTGGCGATGGACGGTATGTTTTCAAAAAATCTCAAAGCTTCATCCACCGTCATCTCCAGCACGTCGTTGATGGTCTTTCCGCCGTAACGGACTTCCAGTGTCTCCCTGTTGTACCGTTTCCCCTTGCACACATCGCATTTCACGTATATATCAGGCAGGAAATGCATCTCGATCTTCCTCAAACCGGACCCGCCGCATGCCTCACATCGTCCGCCCTTGACATTAAAGCTGAATCTTCCCGCCTTATACCCCCTGATCTTTGCTTCATTTACAGACGCATAAAGGTCTCGTATTGCGTTAAAGACCCCTACATACGTCACAGGGTTTGAACGGGGTGTGCGGCCTATGGGATCCTGATTGATCTCTATCACCTTGTCTATGTTCTCCCATCCTTCAAATGCGTCGTATCTCCCAGTATGGCGCGTGGTCTTATGAAGTTTATTATGGAGTACAGGATACAGTGTGTCTGTGACCAGAGAAGATTTACCGGATCCCGAGACTCCCGTCACCAGGGTCATGACACCCAGTGGTATCTCCACGTCCAGCTCTTTGAGGTTGTTCTGGGAACATCCCCGGAACTTCAGCCAGCTTCCGTTAGGTTCACGGACAGAGGATTTGGGGCTGATATTTTTGTCATATCTCAAATAGCTGGCGGTTATGGTCTTTCCCTTCTTTCGGAGCTCGTCAGGGGTGCCGTTAAACACGATATCCCCTCCATACACACCGGCACCGGGGCCGAATTCCACAACCACATCAGCTTCCTCGATGGTATCTCTGTCATGCTCCACCACGATGACTGTATTCCCCAGATCGCGGAGATTTTTCAGAGAATTGATCAGGTTGATATTATCACGCTGATGAAGACCTATGGAAGGTTCGTCCAGGATGTACATGACTCCCATGAGACCACTGCCTATCTGACTTGCAAGTCTGATCCTCTGGGATTCCCCGCCGCTGAGTGTAGGGGCCTTTCTGTCCATCATAAGATAGTAAAGTCCCACATCCAGGAGAAACTTAAGCCTTGCCGTGATCTCCCTCAAAAGGTCCTTTGCAATAAAAGCTTCTGTCTCATTCAGGTCCACATTGACGATGAAATCATACAGTTCTTTTACCGACATCGCTGAAAGTTCCGCGATGTTCTTCTGGTTTATCAGTACGCTGAGCGCTTCTTTGTTGAGACGCAGCCCGCCGCAGGTCTCACATTTTGTCTCGTTCATAAATGATTCGTAATAACTGCGCATCTCAGGGGACTGGGTCTCCCGGTAAGCGCGCTTGATGACATTCAGCACGCCTCTTGTGCCCATGGCTTTATCCCCGCGCAGGATCTTATCCAGGACATCCTCGGGGTAATCCTTCAAAGGCATGTCCGGATCCACTGAATATCGTTTCAGGATCTCCATGATCTTTTTATATGTCCAGCTGTCCTGTTTTTTGCGTAAAACACCCCAGTACTTGATACCGCCTTCCATGACTGAAAGTTCATCATTGGGCATGACTTTCTCAAGTGAGACCTCTTTTTTCACTCCCAGCCCGTTGCACGCATTGCACATGCCCTGGGGTGAGTTGAAAGAAAACGTCTGCGGTGTCACTTCACTGAAACTCAGATCGCATTGGTGGCAGTATAATTCTTCACTGTAATGTTTCTGAGTCCCGTCTGTGAATTCCACTATCAGCCTGCCGCCGCCTGTTCTCAGCGCCGTATCCACGGAATCCGCCAGCCGGCTCCGCATATCAGGCCTGGAGACAAGGCGGTCTATGACGATATCGATATCATGTTTTTTGTTCTTCTCCAGAGACATGCCGTCTTCAAGCTGCATGACCTCACCGTCCACTTTTACGCGGAGGAAACCTTCCCGGCTCAGTTTCTGGAAAAACTCCCTGTACTCCCCTTTACGGTTACGTGCCACAGGAGCCAGTATGATAAACTTAACACCCTCTTCCATATCCAGTATACCGGATATGATCTCATCGGAGGTCTGCTTCCCCAGAGGAGCTCCGCATTTGTGACAGTGAGGTATCCCGATGCGTGCAAATAGGATACGCATGTAGTCATAGATCTCTGTGATGGTCCCCACTGTGGAACGGGGGTTTTTGCTCCGTGATTTCTGTTCGATGGATATTGCCGGTGAAAGACCGTCTATGAAATCCACATCGGGTTTATCCATTATCCCCAAAAACTGCCGGGCATAGCTGGAAAGAGATTCCACATAACGCCTCTGACCTTCGGCATATATGGTATCAAAAGCCATGGATGATTTGCCTGAACCTGAGACACCGGAGAAAACGACCAGTTTGTCCCTGGGTATAGAAAGAGCCACATTTTTCAGATTATGTACTTTAGCACCGGAAATCTTCAGTTCGTCAGACATACTCACCTCGCAGTGGCAATTATATACGATTTAGAGACTGCTTCAACTCTTTCTTTATCAGTATCAGCAGACCTTTAGAACCTGAGGCCGGCACTCAGGCGGAAGCCATGCCTGGTGGCAGTTATCACAGGAAGGTCATCATAATATGAGATCCTTCGTATAAGTTCATACGCCGCGCCTGCTGTGAAGCCCCCGGCGTTAAGTTCCATGTTCAAAGGGATGATATATCCCCATTCATTGGCATCGGTGGCATTGACGGAATGGACCCATATCAGAGTCATACCTGTCGTTGCACTGAACATCCCGGTTCTGTATTCAGCGCTGATCCGCGTACTGAAACCGGGTCCCATGTAATACTCTCCGTTTTCCAGCTCACTGCCGAAATTATAGGTCTCTCCCTTGAAGATATAGGGAGCATCGCCGTAACGGTGGGCATGCCTGGCGCTTGCGCCGCCGAAGAGCAGATAAAAGGCGCCGTGCAGCCGCCAGTTTTCACCGCTGCTGGTAGTTCCCGGGCCCAGTCCAGCAAAGGAGAGCTTATCATGGTCAAAATCCTCTCTGAACATATATGATCCGTAGAGACCTTTATATGAATAACCGCGCCTGCTCAGTGACCTGAAACCATAGATCACAGCAGTGGAATCCATCCGTTTCTGGATGGCTCCGTCTTTCCCCTTCACCACTTCCAGGGATATGTCAAAGAGCTCAAAAGGCACAGGACGGCTGTTCTCAGCCATATTGTCATATGCAGCTCCGAAACGCAGGAAA
>CAZGIO010000166.1:0-3919 GCA_964525975.1 uncultured bacterium | reverse complement strand
GTGTTATTATTAACAATTAATAAAAATTTTATGGTTCATAAAAAACTGGATTCTGCGGGGAAAATATTCCTTTACATATGTGTAAGTGCAATAATATTGAGGGCTCTTTACATTTTTATAGTTGTTTTTTAATTTAGGAAAATAAAAAAAATGGTAAGTATGATTTTTTCAGATAGTGAGGCTGTCGTCGGTGATCAGGGCTTCGCAGTGGCTGTCTATGAGATATTTGATCGAAAGAAGGGGGAATCCAAGGTGCTGGCTCATGATACGGGCCTGGCCGGACACTTCCTCGTAATAATAGTTCAGGAAAGAGATCTGAGCGTTTTTCTTGGCGTAATCATTCAGACACTGCAGTGTTCCCGCTATGATCTTGAGCATATCGGTAAACGCTTTTTTCTCGTCACCGATCCTGCCTCCGGAGGATACTGTAAGTGATGACGGGTTGAAAATAAGTTCTTCTGTTATCTCTCCGGATTGTCTCAGTCTGCTGGTCGTCTCCCCAAGGGCATCGCTGATGTAGCTGAAACGTTTGGGGATCTTGGAGTTAAGGTAGTCGAGGAGTTTGTGATATGATATGAAGAGGAATTCCAGATGAGAGATGTTCTCATCCGATGAGCTCGTTTTCCCTATGTCAAGATCAAATCCCTTCAGTTTGTCTCCTATGTCGACTTCACCGGTTTGTTTGTCCAGTCCAAGGATGCCTGATCCCAGCGGGGCCTTATGCTCCTGTTTTGTCTTATCCTCATGTTTCGCGGTCTTGTTCAAAGAAAATCCTGTGGCGGGAGTCTCCACAGCAGCATCCTCTTTGTTGACACCGCTGACCACAGTCTCAGTGATCTCAAGTTTTTCACCGGAGACCGGCGGCGCTTCAGCAGGCGGGGGTTCTGAAGGAGTCACGGTCTTCTCAGGTCTTTTGGCTGCTTCGTCGCTGAGTCTCGCGGCTTCCAGTATGACGCCCTGCCAGTTTATGCGCATGGATTCTTTGCCGGGAACACATTCTTTTTCAAAAAGGAAGTCTCCCTGGCGCCAGTTGAACATATTATATACGGCCTGCTCCGCTTCGTTTGATCCCGCTGAAGCGTGTATGACAGTCCCTTTATTGAAATATATCTCCCCTGTGACTCCGTTGGGTTTGATGATCCTGAGGCAACCGTTATAGTTGCCCAGCCCTATGAGCTGAAATATATCTTCAAGGAGAAAATCCTGTAATGTCCCTGATAGAGCCATAAGCTTCCTTTCATTTTTCAATAATAACATATAAGACTGCAAGTTTCAAAGCGTCTCCGGTGAATGATGACATATTTATTTGAAATATATAACCATCTTCAGCCTGTGCTGAGATTAACTCCAGCCCTTGATTTATAAACTGCTTTACTGTCTTGTTTGTTCCTTGCCATACAACGTGAAAATAATTTTTCGCTTTAAAACAGACTGGATTATTGGTATATTAAGAATGGTGGTTATATGGAAAAAAAAGACAAGCTCATTGACATTGATTCTCTGGTTTACGACAGAAAGCCGGAGCTGATAAAGAAGATCCCTGCAAACATCAGGAAGAGTGTGTTTGATTTTCTCGAAAGGCTTCTTTGTCTGGATAATATCAATGATTTGATGCACAGGTTCAGGGAGCTTCAGGGCATCGATTTTATCGAAGCTTTTTTTTCAGATATTGATTTTGAGATAAAAGTGCAGGAGAACCATCTTGAGAATATTCCCCGGTCGGGACGTTTTATAGGTATATCAAACCATCCCCTGGGAGGTCTTGACGGGCTTGCGCTGCTTAAAGTGGTGAGTGAAGTGCGGGGTGATGTTAAGTTCCTTGTGAACGATGTCCTTTCCTGGGTCACCAACCTCAAGAATGTATTTATCCCATACAGCCGGAAATCACTCGCCGCCCAGGCCAGGTCGGCGCGCAACATGGTGTCTGTGATGAAAAAGGAAGGGGGTATACTGCTTTTTCCCGCAGGAGGTGTCTCAAGGGTGCGTCATGACGGGATACGTGATCCCCGCTGGATGGAAGGAGCTTTTCATCTTGCCCAGCGTTTCAAATGCCCCATAGTGCCCATGTTTGTAAGGGCCAAGAACTCTCTGTTTTATTATCTGTGCACGATACTTCACCGGAACCTTGCGGCTCTCATGCTGCCCAGAGAGATATTCAACAAGAGGAGACAGAGACTTGAGATCAAAGTAGGAGAACCTGTGCCGTATGAGCTCATAGAAGGCGTCTCCACAGAAGAGCTGGCGAAAGTATTCAAGAAAGAGATCTACAGATTCGGCATGTCTTCTGAGGAGATGAAGATCGATCTGAAGATAAAATAAAACGTTATTTTTTTTCTTGACACTGTATTAGTAGAGTAGTACACTATGACAGAAAAGGAAATATTTTTTTTCATCATACTGTATGAGTGATTTAATACAGTACGAATAAAGGAGGATGATATGATAGAAGTCAAAGGGCTGCAATTCAGGTATTTCCCGGGAAAACAGATCTTCAGGGGACTGGATTTGAAGTTGGAGAGCGGTAAAGTGTACGGTCTTATCGGACGCAACGGCAGCGGTAAGACTACTCTGCTGGATATACTTGCGGGAGTGATACCCAGATACAGGGGGTCCGCGACCATAAAAGGCATGGAGGCGGCTAAAAGGGACAGAGACTACATGGGGGGCATCTATTATATTCCCGAAGCCCCCAACCATATCTCATATTCCATGAGAGACATGATACTTCTGGGAAGGCTATATCCGTCATGGAAAGAGGAGAGGTTTCTTGGATTCATGGAAGAATCGGGATTTACCATGAAGACGAAGAACTCCCAGTTGTCAAGGGGGTGGAAGAAAAGGGTTCAGGTGAGTTTCGCCCTGGCTGTGGACCCGGAAGTGCTCATACTGGATGAAGTGACAGACGGGATCGATATGATAGCCCAGCGGGCCATAGTGGACAGTCTCATCGATTTTACAGATGAGGGGAAGACCATCATCTTTTCGTCTCACCACGCAGGGGAGATGCAGAAAGTGATCGATGATATCGTGCTTCTGGAAGAGGGCGAAGTCCTCTATTTCGGCAACCTGGAAGAGGGTTTGAGGACCATGGGATGGGTCCCCGAAGATGAAGCGGCTCAGATAAAGGAAAGTGATATCGTCAGGAAAAAGGAGATACTGGGGAAGTCGCATGTTTTGTTCAGAAACGCCGGCCAGTACAAGATCAAGGGGGCGCCTGTCTCCCTTCCGGAGTTTCTTGAAGGTATGGTCATGACGGCAAAGGAGGTATCAGAATGAGATATTTTTCCGACACATGGAAATTCATGAAGACATATATTATGCAGCATTACAGAGCGATCATAATCGGAGGCATCATTATTTATCCCCTGCTTATGCTTCTTTCGGCGATATCCCCGTGGTTTATCCATTTTGAGACTTCTGATATAGACTTTACAGTGAGAGATATGTTTATGTTTATCTCACTGGGGTCTGTGTTTACAGTGAATCTGATCATACTCACAGGTTATCATCTGCGTTCATCCATAGGAGACAGGCGGGTGTTTGCATCCATGCCTCTTATGAAAGCCTCAAAACTCACAGGTGTCTTTCTTTTGGGGCTGCTCTGGTGTGTATGGAATATTTTTATCTACTTTGCATTGGCATTTTCCTATGCTTTGATCAGGTTCGGCCATTCGGACATGAATATAGGGGAGGTCCCTCCGGGATATGTCCTCACCATATTGTTCGGTATATTCGCATATACATCGGTGATCATCTTTTATAAACTGGTTGAAAAGAAAGGATTCTACAACTTTCTTCTTTTCCTGGGGACCGCCTTCCTGATCGTGATGCTTGTAGATATCTACAGCTCTCTTTATGCGGTTATAAGCGGTGTGCAGACTGCGACTCTTTCCTGCGTCACGTGGCAATTTTTCACAAT
>CAZGIO010000165.1:0-3928 GCA_964525975.1 uncultured bacterium | reverse complement strand
CTTACCTTTTTACGCATATCCCGCCCTCGCAGCCGGCATCACCGATATCGATCTCTGTCTCAGTGGTCTCGTACCGCGCTATAAGAGAAGGCACCATGGGTTTCAGCACTTCTGCCCGTTTGAGATATTCTTTTTTAGTGATCTTCTCATAGGGAGCCTGGGCGTAGAAATGGTCATCCAGTGATAAAAATGATATGGCTACAACATCATCCCAGTTTTCCCATAACCATTTCTCCACATCATTCCACTCATCTTCTCTCACATGGACAGTGATGGAAGCGTTATGTTCAACAAATGTGTTCATGAACATCTTATACACTTCAAGCTGTTCCAGTGCGCTTACATCATATTTTGTACGGCCCTTGGGAGATTTAACAGGAAATGATATGACCAGGTTGCTGGGGTTGTTTACATCCTCTTCCACGGGATACCCAAGATCTCTGCAGACATTGGCAAGCACATCGTTTTTGCTTATCCTCACCCTCCGCAGGTAATATGGAGAGTGGGAAAAGTGAAGTCCGCTGCTCACTGTTGGAAGTTGAGACAGCGTGCCTTCGGGTTTCACAGTGGTGACAAGCAGCGGTATATTGCCTCCAGTCTCTGCGGCATAACCCTCAGCGGCCTTGGCGGCGTGCTTTCTGGTGGCCTTGAGGAGAGCGGCTTGTTCATCCGCTTCCATCCCCGTGGCGTTTACCATATCCTGCCATCCGGTGAGACTCACTCCCAGCAGTCTGTCACGCTGCTGATTATTATCCCATTCGGGGAGTTCAAGATAGACAGCGCTCATCCTGTACCCGGCCCTTACGCTCAGGCCGATGGCTTTGAGCCATCTCTCTCTGTTAAATACCTGTGCTCCGTCTTTCTCCTCTACAAACGCCATGACATTGTTGGTGGTAAGATTGCACAATCCCTTATCTGCAAGCAGTATCTCCGCACAGGGATTGACACCCTGAAAATCAGACCGTCTTTTTCTGGCAGCTTCGGCGTTTACAAAACCGGGTTCACCTGAGAACCTGATCTGCTGCAGGTGCCAATGGAGCTGTTCACGTTCAGGTTTCGACTCATAAAAGATCGAATTATTGCTCATCTGCCTGTGAAGTATGTCGCTGTTAGCTACCCATTTACCCTCTTCATCCTGATAATATATCTCATTTTTTGCAGTGATGCACTTATTGTCACCTGCATCGATCAGTCCAAGCTCAGCAGTCCTTCTCACTCCTCCCACGACCACGCAGGCGCCCATGATGTTCATGATGTCCATGCAGTCTATGGGTTCCAGCTTCACTTTATTCGACATGGCTCTTGCGCCGGCTTTCTTTATAACACCGTCGATCTTTCTGAACATGGTCTGAAGAGCGTTATACCCGCTTGCGGTGCCTCCAAAGGTCTTCAGCCTTTCCCCGCGGGGCCTTACAGAATTATAATCCACAAGCACGGTCTTTACATTTTTGTACTTATGAGCATATGTTAGCTGTATGAGAAACTCCAGTGCTGAGACCCACCCCTCTTTGGAATCTCCCACTTTTATCTTTGAGATCTCTCCGGTCTCATTAAATGATATCGAGGTAGTCTCATGTCTCTTATGTTTCTCTTCCGGGATAAACTGCTCATGGATGATCTCGATGTTTGTCCTCACCCTGGGGAGCTTGTCCGCATCGGCCTTCAGCACCCTGAAACCTACGCCGGATCCCACCATGAGGAGATAAAACGCCTCTGAAAAAGATTCCATCTTGTCGATGACAGTAAAAGCGCAGTTGTAATTCGCCGTGGGGAACTTCTTCGCCACGTCGGTTCCTCCCACCCAGAAAGTCCTTCCGGAAAGGAACTGTCTAAGGAAAAATATATTATCAAAGAGTTCTTCAGCCTCAGCTTTGTCTCCGCCGGGGACAAGACTCATATTATATTCCACAGCCCTTGCCACGGTCTCCCACCATTCTTCCCTGCGCCCCACCTCGTCCATGAAACGGCTGTACGTCCTGTAATAGACGAAACTTCCCAATGCGCCCATGGGTGACGGAGTATGTTTGTATTTAGACAGGAACTTCTCCGAAAGAAGCCGTGACGATTTGACCTCTTTTGAGACCACGTTCCTTTTCATGGCCCGGGCTCCCCTGTAAAGGATATATTCTTTTGCCACATCCTTCCTGTCACTGTCCATCAGAAAATTCTCCACGATATCCTGAAGTTTCTCCACGGAGACAGTCTCTTCAAAGTTTTTGTTCACATAATCCACAACACTGCCTACAACGCGGCGGGCCAGCTCTCTGCAGGCTCCGTTCAGTGATTTAGTAGATGCAAGATAAATAGCATTTTCAATCTTTTCCGGCTTGAACTCCATGCTTTCGCCGCTTCGCTTTATGACTCTTGTGACCATAACCCTCCCATGCTAATAAGATATATATAGACTCTACAACCAGTGTCTATACAATATATGGTACTTTTACCCTGATATCAAGTAAAAAAAACTATGATTAAAGCAGATCAGAAAGTCTCTGAATGAGAGTATCCATGTCAAAGGGTTTCTGGAGAAAGCTTCTTGCCCCGGCTTTCAGTGTGCGTTCCACCCGTTTATCCTTCTTGAAACCGGAAGAAAGCATCACGTTTACATGGGGGTCGATCTTCTTCAGTTCATTGAATGTCAGTTCCCCTGTCATCTTCGGCATCACCATGTCAAGGATCACAGCATCAATGCGTTCCTGTTCTCTCCCATAGACCTCTATGCCTTCCATACCGCTTTCTGCTGTGAGCACCTGATAGCCGTAATGTGTCAATATCTCCGACACCGTGTCCCGTATCATGGATTCATCATCTATCACCAGCACTGTCCCTTTTTTCAGCTCCTTTTTTTCCAGAACAGGCCTGCTTGCCGCAGATGAGGGTCTGTCACGGGATACAGGCAGGAAGATCTCAAAGACAGAACCTTTGGACCGTTCCGAGCGCACTGTGATGAAGCCGTTATGCTTTTCCACAATATTCCTCACCATGGACAGTCCCAGCCCCGACCCCTGGGTTCTCTGTTTAGTTGAGAAAAACGGTTCGAAGATCTCCTTCAGATGGACATCTTCTATACCCACGCCTGTATCGCTTACTGTTATTACAACATAATCTTTATCTTTCTCAGCACGGCCTGAGCGGGTCGTCTCTTCATCGGCATGTCCCAGGGAACATCTTATAGCCAGTGTTCCTCCGTAGCGTTCATTTGGATCTCTCATGATGGTCATGGCATGATACGCGTTGATGCACAGGTTCAGCAGCACCTGCTCCATCTGAGTCCTGTCTGCCCTGACTGATATCTCCCTGTCCAGTCCGCAAACAGTATTTATTGCCACACTTTTATCAAATGTGTTCAGACATATGGATGTTACATTCTCCACGATCTCTCCCGGCATCAGGTTTTCAAGCACAGGCTCCCTCTGGTCAGACAAGTTTAAAAGTTCCTGCACGATCTTAGCCGCCCTGTTCAGTGAAAGTTCTATGATATCCATATACCTTTTCAGAAAATCTTTGTCTCCTGACTCACGCTTTATCCTTATCATCCCCACAGCCCCGGATATGCCCCCCAGGATATTATTTATGTCGTGAGCCAGCCCCCCTGAAAGCTGTCCAAGCACTTCCATCTTAAGCATCTGCTGCATCCTGTCTTCGTTTGTCTTTGTCTCTGTTATATCAGAAATAAAACCTTCTATGATGTCTTCATTGTCTCTGTAAGCCGGACGTCCCTTGTCAAGGACCCATTTTTTTCTGCCCTCCTTTGTCTTAATGCGGTAGACTGTCTCAAAATACCCCTTCTCGTCAACACTCCCGTTTACTTCATCATGTATGCGTTCCCTGTCACCGGGATCGATGAGACTTTCATAATCGATGTCTCTGTTATGCAGGACTTCCTCAACCCTATATCCTGTCAGATCAAAAAAACCGCTGCTGAGAA
>CAZGIO010000164.1:0-3957 GCA_964525975.1 uncultured bacterium | reverse complement strand
CTGTTGATTATGCTGCTGATTCCGCTGGCTGTGATGACAGCGGCCGGGGAGGACAGCAGAAAAATATTATCGGAAAAAGAGTTCATGGATTCCATTAAACAGAACCTGACTGAGCTTAAGAGCAGCGAAGTGGATGTGCTGATCTCTGAAGAAGGGCTGAAGGGGACCCTGGGGATATCGGACATACAGTTCGAGGCGGGGCTCACATACGGGAACACCAAAGGTTATACAGGTTATGACCGGGTGTCCGCAGTGTCGGCATTTTCAGAAGCTTCAAAGAAATTCGTGAGTTCAGGCACCGCGCTTTCCGCCGGTGTGGAATATAATCTTACAAATACAGATTATGGGACAGTTGACGCCGATACATACGCACCCCGTGTTTATGTGAATGTGTCCCAGCCGCTGCTTCAGAATGCCATGGGTAAACTGGATTCCTTCGCAGGGGCAAACGCCGCACTGGCTCTTGAGATAGCGAAGATCAGCCGGACTGAAAAGGATATGGCGCTGCTTAACGCTTACAAAAAACTCTATTATCTCTGGTGTTCACTTGAGCAGAGCCTCATGATCACTGAAAACAGTATAGAAAACGCTGAGTCTGTCCTTGCGGAAGTTGAACGCCGATACAGAAACGGTCTGGCGGATCAGGACGAAGTGGATCAGTCCCGATCCTCTCTCATCTCATACAGGGAACAGTATGAGGGCATTAGAGTGAGCATCGAGGAACTGAAAGCGTCGCTGTCCCCCTATATTCAACTGGATGGCGTGAAACCAGACAGAAGTCTTTTTCAGGCCATGTATACTCAGGCTATGACCTATAAATACGGGGAGCCTGATTTCAGCAGGACAAGGAGTTATCGCATGATGGAGATCGGCCTTGAGCAGGCCGGGCTCAGTGTAGATTACTATAAAGACAAGATGCGTCCCCAGCTGATACTCAGCGGAGGTGTCGCCGTAAAATCATCAGAAGATGAGTTTGGTGATTCCTTTGCCATGTCAGACCTGGATTATAATGCAGCAATCACATTCAGCATGCCCATAGGGAACCGCAGCGCGAAAGCGGACGCCGCTAAAGCGGAACTGCAGCTGGAATCTCTTTCCCTTGAGCTGGACAGCGCCCTGAAAAGTTATCTTTCAAACGTGAGAAAACTGAAAGCGGCTATTACAAGCTCCGAAGAGATGTATCGGCTCCGTAATGAGAATATTGATGCCCTCCAGAGCCAGTATGAGATACAGATGGTGAAATACAGGCAGGCTCGCGTGGAGATCAGCAATGTAATAGAAGCGGATAACAGGATAGCGGCTGAGCGTATCAATATTATCAATCTGCAGTACGGGCTTATTGATGATTATCTGGAATTTAAATATCTTACAAACATGGAATAGGAGAGATCGGTATGGGTAAAATAATAAGAAGCTTTGCAGAGAACAAGCTCCTTGTCAACATAATGGTTATACTCATTGTGCTGCTCGGCCTGTTCTCATTCAATAACGTAAAACGGGATCATATGACCAATGTGGAAAGCCGCTATATGGTGATAAGAGTAGCTTATCCCGGCGCAAGTCCCACAGATGTGGAACTCAATGCAGTGATTCCCATCGAAGATGAAGTGGAAGACATCAACGGTATTGATGAGTTCACTTCAGTGGCATACGAGAACGGCGCGTCCATCACAGTACTCCTTGAAGAGGAGCTGGATGACGCTCAGGCTGTTAAGGACGAGATCTACAGAAGGATAACCACTTCATCTGTGCCGAACCTGACATCAGATGTGGAGGATATAAGCATCATAGATTTCAAACCTTCTATATTTACTGTCATCAGGATTGCCGTATCACCTGCAAACGGTGATAAAGTCAGTGATTCACATATGTTCAGTTTTGTTGACAGGCTGGAAAAAGAAGTAAAACGTCTTGAGGGCGTTGGAGAGATAGACAAAGACGGGTACAGAGACAAGGAGATACACATCAACGTGGATCCCGGCAAGATGGAAGGCTACTACGTGTCTCTAAACGAGATAGTTGGCAGCATTGCATCAAGGAATGTTAGATCCACAGGCGGTACCATGGAGATGGAAGACGGGGAGCGCACCATCGTCACTGACGGCATGTTTGACGAGCCCATGGACGTGGGCAATGTGATCGTGCGTTCAAGTTTCGGCGACAAGCGCATACTGCTTAAAGACCTTGCTGATATCGATGTGGGATATGAGGATGAGGTGATACGCACCAGAGTAAATTCACAGCAGTCTGTAATCCTCAATGTCAAGAAACGTGAAAACGCTGATATCACAGAAGTAACAGATACAGTGAGAGCTTATGTAAACGACAACGCTGAAAAGTTTCCCGATGATCTTAAAGTGGAAGTGGTATATGACAGATCCCGTAAGGTGACTTCGCTTCTGAAAGTCGTTCAGTCAAACCTTATCATCGGGTTCATAATGGTCTTCCTCACCCTGCTGATATTCCTGGACAGGCGCACATCGTTCTGGACAGCCTTCGGCATCCCCGTGAGCATGCTGCTCACAATGACCTATATGTTTGTCATAGACCAGACCCTTAACGTCATCACCCTGGGCGCCATTATTACGGTGATCGGTATGCTTGTGGATGACGGCATTGTCATAGCCGATGTGATCTATGAAAACAAGCGCAGCGGCATGGACGGGATCACAGCGGCAGTGGAAGGGACCAAAAGCGTCATCGCTCCAGTTACAGTGACCATTGTGAGTACAATAGCGGCGTTTCTGCCTCTGCTTACAATCAGCGGGATGATGGGAGAGTTTATCAAGTTCTTCCCCATTATCATCTCAGCCATGCTGATTTTCTCCCTCTTTGAGGCTGTATTTATACTGCCCAACCATCTGGCTCATTCAAAAGTGCCTGCGAAGAAGAAAAAATACTGGTTTGAACCGTTGAGAAACGGATATGAAAAACTCATGCGCGGAGTGCTTAAATGGAGATATGCCGTAATAGCCGCATTTATAGTTCTGTTCTTCGGCATACTCGCCATATCACAGAAGACCGTGCGGAATTTTGTCCTCATGTATGACAACTCCGCGGATACCATGACATTTTCCATAGAAGGCCCCGAAGGATACGGCCTTGATGAGATGGAAGACCTGGTGGAACGCGTGGAAAAGGTCATATACAGTGAGATCACAGAAGATGAGCTTATAACCCTCACCGCAGAAGTGGGCAGTTCAGGATCTGCGGGCAAAAATTACGCCCAGATCAGAGCATATCTTGTACCCATTGAGCAGCGTGACAGGGAAGCGCGGCACATGTCCAAGAACATCCGTCCGAGATTGAATAAGAAAGAGTTCCCTGAGATAGAAAAACTCTTTATCAGGACGTCGGGAGGCGGCCCCAGAGGCGGCGCTGCCATCGACGTGAAGATCATCGGGGAAGACGTGGATGAGATGCTTGAGATACGAGACGGAATGAAGGCATATCTGGCGACGATTCCCGGAGTCACTGACATCGATGATGATTACGGCGAAGGGAACGAGGAACTGTCAGTGGTCCTGGATTATGAGAAGATGGCTCAGCTGGGACTGGATGTGCAGGACATATCCTCCACGGTGAGAACCGCTTATAACGGTGTTACCGCCACATATATACAGACCCCGAAACAGAAACTGGATTTTGTTGTTGAGGCCGGCGACGGCAGGAAAGACTCAAAAGAGTTCCTCCTGAATCTCCTGGTGCCCAACAATAAGGGACGTCTTATCAGACTGGGGCAGGTGGCCGATGTCAAGATCGTGGAAGGTACTTCCCAGATAAAGCATTATCTCGGGGACAGGACCATAAGCGTTTCCGCTGAAGTGGATACCGATGTGACTACATCCGCCAAGGTGAACAGGAAGATCGAGGAGGAATACAACAAACGGATGAAGGATTACCCTGATATCTTCCTCAAATACGGCGGAGAAGCGGAAGCCACAGCTGAGACAATGG
>CAZGIO010000163.1:0-3964 GCA_964525975.1 uncultured bacterium | reverse complement strand
AACCCGGGCAATGATTTCAAGGACAAACTCGCAGAAGCCAAGGAGGATGCCGATTTCGAGTATCTTCAGGAAGAGATGCCCATGGCCATCGAGCAGTCCCTGGAAGGTCTCGGCAGGGTGGCGGACATCGTCCGGTCCATGAAGGATTTTTCCCACCCCGGTGGCAGAGAAAAGGTTATCACGGACATCAACCGGGCCATCAGAAGCACCATCACGGTCAGCCGTAACGAATGGAAATACGTGGCCGATCTCAAGGAGGAGCTTGACGAGAATCTGCCTACCGTGGAAATCCGTATCGCAGATACCGGGACCGGTATCCCCGAACAGATCGCCGGCAGGGTCTATGATCCTTTTTTCACCACCAAAGAGGTGGTCAGGGGCACCGGCCAGGGTTTGAGCATCTCCCGCATGATCGTGGTGGAGAAGCATGACGGGGAAATCTTTTTCAGAACAAAACCCGGAGAAGGGACCACCTTCGTCATTCGGCTGAAAAATCGTTCTGAAGGCATACCGTGACATAGACACTCCTTTTTCTATCATCATATAAGATATCACGGTATATGAAAAGAAAAAAGGGCGGCTTTGAAAGCCGCCCCGATGATCAGTCTATCAGTACATTCCCATGCCGCCGGGCATGCCTCCGCCCATATCAGGGGCAGGTGCTTCCTTTTCAGGCACGTCGTATACAACAGCTTCTGTTGTGAGAAGCATTGCCGCCGCTGAAGCGGCGTTCTGCAGCGATGACCTGACCACTTTTGTGGGGTCGATGACGCCGGCTTCAAGGAGATCCTCAAACTTGCCGTTCGCTGCGTTATATCCCAAAGAATCTTTGGATTTTTTAAGTCTTTCCACGATGATGGCGCCTTCAAGACCGGCATTAGCCGCGATCTGCCTTGCAGGGGCCTCAATGGCTCTCAGCACGATCTCCACGCCTGTCCTGATGTCGTCTTTTTCTTTTTTAGCCATGGCTGTAAGGGCAGGTATGCATTTCAGCAGTGTTGTTCCGCCGCCGGGCACGACACCTTCATCCACTGCGGCTTTTGTTGCCGCCAACGCATCTTCCACTCTTGCCTTTTTCTCTTTCATCTCGACTTCTGTGGCTGCGCCAACATTGATGACCGCCACGCCCCCTGCGAGTTTGGCTTTTCTCTCAAGGAGTTTCTCCTTGTCATACTCTGAAGTGGATTCCGCGTACTGGGCGTCGATCTGTCTTACTCTTGCTTTCACGTTCTCCTCAGTGCCGTATCCATCCACCACTGTGGTGTTCTCTTTGTCTATCTTCACTTTCTTTGCCTGTCCCAGGTCTTCCAGGGCGGCGCTTTCCAGTTTGATGCCGATATCCTCGGTGATGACTCTTCCCCCTGTGAGAACAGCGATGTCTTCAAGCATGGCTTTTCTTCTGTCGCCGAAACCGGGAGCTTTGACTGCGGACACGTTCAAAGTGCCTCTCAGCCTGTTCACTACCAGCGTGGCCAGGGCTTCGCCCTCGATGTCTTCTGCTATGATCAGAAGAGGCTTTCCAGTCTGAACCACTTTTTCCAGTACAGGAAGAAGATCCTTCATGGATGCGATCTTTTTGTCATGGATAAGGATATAGGGCTCTTCCAGCTCTGAGATCATCTTCTCGCTGTCTGTGACAAAATAAGGTGATATATATCCCCTGTCGAACTGCATGCCTTCCACAACGCTGAGATGTGTGTCCATGCCTTTTGCGTCTTCAACTGTGATGACGCCGTCTTTACCCACTTTTTCCATGGCCTCTGCTATGAGATCACCGATCTCCGAATCATTATTGGCTGATATGGAAGCAACCTGCGCTATTTTCTCTTTTGACGCCACGTCTCTGCTGATCTCTTTGATGTTTGCCACAGCAGTCTCCACGGCTTTCATGATGCCTTTTTTTATGAACATGGGATTTGCTCCGGAAGTGACGTTCTTCAGCCCTTCTCTGATCATGGCCTGAGCCAGGACAGTGCCTGAAGTCGTTCCGTCGCCGGCAACGTCATGTGTCTTTGTGGCCACTTCTTTGACCATCTGGGCGCCGATGTTCTCGATGGGATCTTCAAGATCTATCTCTTTTGCGATTGTCACACCGTCATTGGTAACAAGCGGAGCGCCGAATTTTTTCTCTATTACTACATTTCTTCCCTTGGGCCCCAGCGTCACCTTTACTGTATCGGCGAGCTTGTCCACACCGCGAAGCAGTGACTGGCGGGCTTCTTCATTATGTAATACCTGTTTAGCCATTTTCTACCTCCTTTTTCAGTCGATACGGGCAAGTATGTCGCTTTTATTCAGGATCAGATAATCCTCTTCGGCGATCTTTATCTCTGTTCCCGCATATTTAGCAAAAATTACCTTAACACCTTTTTTTATACCCATCTTTGAAAAATCATCAGATGTTCCGATCTCCACGATCTCCCCCTGCTGGGTCTTTTCTTTAGCGGTGTCAGGAAGATAGATACCACTCTGTGTTTTTTCTTCCGTAAGCTCAACCTTTACCAAGACTCTTTCTTCCAAAGGCATAACTTTCATAGCTATCTCTCCTTTCAATTCGTTCTTAGCACTCACCTTTATTGAGTGCTAATAATTTATAGCATATTCCCGGTTCCACTGCAAGGATTTTTTTTTATAAAAAAAGCCGCCCGAAGGCGGCTCCTGTCACTGATTTTTATATGATTTCTTGTAGAACGGCGTCCTGACAATGACCGCTTTCTTTTTTTTGCCCCTTATATCTACAAATATCTCCGCATCCATCTTATGGAAAGGTTTATTGATATAGGCGAGCCCCAGGTTCTTTTTCAAAAACGGAGCATAAGTGCCGCTTGTCACGTAACCGATCTCTTCCCCGTCGCCGTTGAATACCTTCATCCCGTGGCGGGGTATGCCCCTGTCCACCATCTCAAAACCTCTGATGAGTCTTTTAGTCCCGTTCTGTATCTGTTCAGAGATCACTTCCTTGCCGTTATACGCTTCTTTTTCATCATCGATGAAGAATTTAAGCACAGCTTCCACGGGAGTGGTGGTATCATCTATGTCATTGCCGTAAAGAGGCAGTTTGGCTTCAAATCTCAGTGTATCCCTGGCGCCCAGGCCGCAAGGTTCGATCCCGAACTCTTCGCCTGCCTTCATGAGTCCGCGCCACAGTTCTTCCGCCTGTCCGTTGGGTACCATGATCTCAAAACCGTCTTCCCCTGTATATCCTGTCCTGGACACCATGAGCGCTTCGACGCCGCCGATCTTCACGTCTTTAAGGAGATAGAAGAAACCCAGTTCGTTAAGGTCCTCGCTTACCAGTTTCTGCAGAGTCTTTTCAGCGTAAGGGCCCTGCAGCGCCACGAGAGAGGCATCTTCCGAGAAATTCCTGAGTATCTCAAAATCCATGCCTTCGCTGTTTTTCACGACCCATTCCCAGTCCTTATCCACGTTGGATGCGTTCACCACAAAATAGAAATGATCTTCGTCGAGCCTGTAACAGAGGATATCATCCACTATGGTGCCGTTTTTATAGCACATGGGAGTATAGAGCACCTGGAACTGATCAAGTTTAGCGGCATTGTTAGTTATAAGTCTCTGTATAAGATTTACAGCGTCTTTGCCCTTGATCTCGAACTGCCCCATATGTGAGACGTCAAATATACCCACTTTTTCACGCACAGCCATATGCTCGGCTATCATACCTTTACCGTACTGTACCGGCATTTCCCATCCGGAGAAATCTACAATCTTCCCTTCATAATCTTTATGTATTGCGTTTAATGCGGTGTATTTCATATACCCCTCCTTTAATATTATATTCCTTCAAACACATTCTATGTCCGCACGGATTATTGTCAATATTTTTCACAGCTTTTTTCCACCAAAAAAAACTTGACAAAAAGACTGAGTATGGTATATTTCCTTCCGCACTGATTGGGGAGTCGTCTAATGGCAGGACAGCGGACTCTGACTCCGTTAGTGAGGG
>CAZGIO010000162.1:0-3980 GCA_964525975.1 uncultured bacterium | reverse complement strand
CAATTTGCCCTCAAGAGCGTACTTTCTCAAACAGACTCTGCAGATTCCGAATTTACGGTAATATCCCTTGGGACGTCCGCAGATCTTACATCTGTTATATTCCCTCACTTTAAATTTCTGTCTTCTGGACTGCTTAATCTTCATTGATTTTTTTGCCATCAGTATCCCTCCTGATTACTTCTGGAAAGGCATTCCCAGCTCTGACAAAAGCAGCGACGCTTCATTGTCGGTCTTTGCCGTTGTGACAAATGTAATGTTCATTCCACGTATGGCATCAACCTTGTCATATTCGATCTCAGGGAAAATGATCTGCTCAGTGACACCCAGGGTATAATTACCCCTGCCGTCAAATGAGTTCTTTGATACTCCCCTGAAGTCTCTTATCCTGGGCAATGCTACATAGATCAGCCTCATGAGAAAGGCCCACATCATCTCGCCGCGAAGTGTCACGGAGACACCCACAGGCATGCCTTCCCTGATCTTGAAGTTAGATACACTTTTCTTGGCATTTCTGACTACAGGCTGCTGTCCGGTGATCTTGATAAGATCGGCAATGGCGTTTTCCATTGCCTTGGCATCCCTTGAAGCCTCGCCCACACCGATGTTAAGTACCACTTTGTTCAATTTGGGTACCTGCATGATGCTGTCATACTTGAATGTATCCATCAGCTTCTTTACGATCTCTTTCTTATAACGTTCTTTCATCTCATATGTCATATTCCCCACCTGCCTTACAGTGTCTCGCCGCAATGGACACAGACTCTTTTTTTCTCATTCTTGTCAATGACAGTCCTGAACCGGACACCCTTGTCACATTTGGGGCAGTAAAGAGCAAGGTTGGAGACATTGATGGTCCCCTCTCTCTTCACCACGCCGCCTTTGGGGTTGTTCGGGTTGGGACGTGTATGCCGGTGGATGTAATTTACACCTTCGACTATAGCACGTTCTGTCCTGGGGAAAACCCTCAATACTCGGCCTTTAGTGCCTTTGTATTTTCCGGTCAAAACAACTACAGTGTCGTCTTTTTTTATTCTCAAACCCATCGTAGTTCCTCCCTTTTACCATACTTCTGGCGCAAGTGAGACTATTTTCATATAGTTCTTCTCACGCAGTTCACGTGCGACGGGTCCAAAGATCCTTGTACCCATGGGTTCAAGCTTTGCATCAAGAACCACGCAGGCGTTCTCATCAAATGCAATATAAGAGCCGTCTTCACGTTTATACCTTTTTTTGGTCCTTACTACAACGGCCTTGACGACTTCGCCCTTCTTAACATTGGAATTAGGAATGGCATTCTTGACTGTGCCCACGATAATATCGCCTACACCGCCGTATTTTCGTCCGGTTCCGCCGAGAACTCTGATTACCAGCACTTTTTTCGCGCCGGTATTGTCAGCAACGTTCAACACACTTTCCTGCTGTATCATGTCTACCCTCCCGCTCAAGCTTTCTTCTTGAGGATATCGACGACACGCCATCTTTTTTTTCTTGAAAGAGGCCTTGTCTCCTCAATGAGAACGAAATCGCCGACTTCACATTTGTTTTCTTCATCATGGGCCATGAACTTGCTGGCCTTTCTGACTATCTTACCAGTAAGTTTATCCTTAACGATCCTCTGAACCTTAAGGACAATGGTCTTGTCCATATCACTGCTTACAACAACACCTTCAGGGCGTTTGCGATTATTAGATTCCACGTCCGCCCGCCTCGATTTCTCTGTCACGCATAACGGTAAGGACACGAGCGATGTTTCTTCTCGTTTTTGCGATTATTGATGTATCCTCAAGCTGATTTGTCACTTTTCTGAAATTCAGACGGAAAAGTTCCTCTTTCAGCTCGTAAAGCTTCTGACCCAATTCTTTGGAAGTGAACTCCCTGAGTTCATTTGCTGTCAACTTCATATCCCCTCACCTCATCTTTCATCCCTTGTCAGGAATTTTGTCCTGACCGGAAGTTTATAAGCCGCGAGGCCCATGGCCTTTTTAGCAAGGTCGCCGGGTACGCCTTCAAGTTCAAACAGTATGCGTCCGGGCTTAACCACTGCCACCCAGTATTCGGGATTGCCTTTTCCCTTACCCATACGCGTCTCGGCGGGCTTCTTGGTTATAGATTTATCAGGGAAGATCCGGATCCAGAGTTTTCCTCTTCTTTTCAGAGTCCTGTTTATTGCAACCCTGGCTGCCTCTATCTGATTGCTTGTGATCCAGCCGCATTCGGTGGTCTTCAAAGCGTATTCTCCAAATGAGATAGTGGAGCCTCTGTAAGCTTTTCCTCTCATCTTTCCCTTTTGAGTCTTTCTGTATTTAACTCTCTTAGGCATCAACATAGTTCAAGCCTCCTTCGATGGTCATTACTCAGCCTCGGGCCGTTTGCAGACCCAGACTTTTACGCCGATGACACCATAAGTGGTCTTGGCCAGCGCCACAGAATAGTCGATCTTGCTTTTCAGTGTATGAAGGGGAACCCTTCCCTCTGAATACCATTCTGAACGTGACATCTCGGCTCCTCCAAGCCTTCCCGCACAGGCGATCTTAATGCCTTCAGCACCATATTTCATGGTGTTCTGTATGGCCTTTTTCATCGCACGCCGGAAAGATACCCTCCTTGCAAGCGAACTGGCGACATTTTCCGCCACGAGCTTTGCTTCCAGTTCCGGTATTTTCACTTCCTTGACATCGATAAATATCTCTTTGTTCAATTTGTTTCTCAACTCAGCACGGAGCTTCTTTATCTCTTCGCCTTTCCTGCCTATGATGACACCCGGCCTTGAGACATAGATGGTAAAATGCACCTTGTCCTTGCTGGGGCGTGTGATAATGATCCGTGCAACTCCTGCATCCTGCTTATTGTCACCGAGATTGCGCAGCTTTTCCATGAGATCTTCTCTGATGCGGATATCCTCTGTCAGATACTCACTGTACTCTTTCCCGGCATACCACTGAGAATCCCAAGTCTCGTTGATCCCCAGCCTTAACCCTTTCGGATTTGTCTTCTGACCCATGACAATCCTCCTACTGTTCTTCGTTTATGTTTTTCTCAGCCACAACAACATTGATATGGCTGGTGCGCTTTTTTATGATCGCAGCTCTACCCCTTGACAACGGACGGACTCTCCTGAACGAGGAGCCGCCGTCAATACTGATATGCTTTACAAAGAGGTCTTCAGCTGAAAGCTCGCCGTTGCTTCTGTCAACAGCGTTCGCTATGGCTGAATTCAAAGTCTTCAGTATATGTCTTGCGGGCTTGTTTGGAGTGTATCTCAGGATCGCCTGAGCTTCATCGCAGGCTTTGTCCCTCACCAGACGAGCCACGAGGCCGGCTTTGCGGGGAGACATCCTTACGTGTTTTGTTTTTGCTATGTATTCCATCTCTCTCCTCCTACCTGATTTTCGAGCCCTTTTCCTTACCCCCGCCATGTCCTCTGTAGGTACGTGTGGGAGCAAACTCACCAAGCTTATGGCCGACCATGTTCTCCGTCACATAAACGGGTATGAACTTTTTGCCGTTATAGACGTTGAACGTATGTCCTATGAAGTCCGGAGTTATCATGGACCTTCTCGACCATGTCTTTATTACCTTCTTTTCCTTTGTAAGATCTATCGCCTGAACTTTCTTCAGGAGATGTTCATCAACAAAAGGACCTTTTTTAATCGATCTAGGCATAATCAAACACCCTCCTATTTCTTCCGTCTGGAAATAATATACTTATTAGAATATTTTTTCCTGCTTCTGGTCTTGTATCCCTTTGTAGGCATACCCCAAGGTGTGACAGGATGGGGGTTTCCCTGAGGAGCCCTTCCTTCACCGCCGCCATGGGGATGGTCAACGGGGTTCATTACAACACCTCTGACCTTGGGACGCTTACCGAGCCATCTGTTTCTTCCGGCTTTACCAATATTGATGTTTTCTCTCTCGGGGTTTCCCACCTGGCCTATTGTGGCCATGCACTTCATATTGATGAGCCTTACTTCCCCTGAAGG
>CAZGIO010000161.1:3609-4007 GCA_964525975.1 uncultured bacterium | reverse complement strand
CAAACCAGCGTACATAGACGAGGTTTGAGACATATCCCATGGCATCTATGTCATAACCGTTGATCCTGATATCACATTCAACGTATAAAGGTTTATTGCTGTTCATAAATCATCCTCCGGGGAAAGTGTATCTTAAACGATAATATAGTCAATCAATATGTGACGAAGTAATTTCTTTGTTTTGTTATCGGATCAAATGATGTTTAGCTCATGCGTGCATTTCATAATAAAAAGTACTCACCCAGAGTCATCAGCAGATTATTGAACATGTGAACAAGGAAAACTCCCCAGAAAGGATTGAACTTCCTGTTTTCTTTAAAAACAAGATATACCACGGCAAGGGAGAAGGCCATGGGGATCATATGTAGGACATATAAAACACTGTAGTAGTGTGTCAG
>CAZGIO010000161.1:0-3599 GCA_964525975.1 uncultured bacterium | reverse complement strand
CATTGATATTTTTCCCAATCTTTTCTCTCGGGTTTTTTATTATCTGTTATTACCATGACGATATCAATGAGCCATTTCTGGAATATGTATGTCTCTATGAGGGGTATGATGATAACCAATACTGAAATAATGAATATCAACGATTCATCTTGTACAGAAGGGCCGCCGGGATCTGGTAATTTTACAATCAGTTCAATAGGCAGGAAGATTATTAGATTAAACAGAATCGAGCAGCCGTAAATGGCGAACATGAAGGAAAAGGGCTTCATGTTTTTGGCTTTTTCAAATAATCTTTCCATGGTCTTCTTTCGCTGTTTCCGGGGCTCTTTTCTTTATTTCCTTTTCAAAAATCTGCTTATATTGTTCTTCAAAATTTATTGAAATGATAAAAAAAATGATTGTGCCAATAAGAAACTGAGTGAAAAAAATCTCTGATAAGATTACAAAAACGATAGCGATAATATTTGAACAGGTACTGAGAGTTTTCTTGACCTTCATTTTCCTGTAACTCTCTTCATCAATATCAGGATATTTTGATTGTACTTTTCTGAGTGTCCAGTAGCTTTTAATCATATAGAGTAATATAACGAGTCCCCAGATATGAGGGAAGATGTTCTCAAACTTCATAGATAACTCCTTTTTTACTTTCTCAGACAGGCGGTTTCATTTTATATTTCTTCTGCATAAGATTGACTTTAGCAATTAATATAATAAAGATAATCATTACTACTATGGCGCAATGAAACATAAATGGAATATTAAAGATTCCTGCGATGGCCAGAAGGCCTGTAATAATCGCCAATATATATGCTTTTATCTTTAAGGATTTCCATCTCATGACAATATCATCATTTATATCCGGGAAGAGAACCGGAGTGATTTTCCTGAGGATAAACAGATTGTAAGTCATATAAAAGATGTAAAATATCAGGATGATAATAGCACTGATGTTTCCGCTGTTCATAATTATCTTTTATCCGGAGTCTTAAAGATCCTAAAAGCGCTGTAAAAGAGGTATGCGCAGATGGCGTTCAGCACTCCATGAAAACTTGTGGAGAAAGTAATGGGTATAAAAGGGTTGTAAAGGATCATTACTGAGAGCATGATAGCCACGCCAATTTTATTCTTCAGGCTGAAATATTTCACGATATTAAGTATGGCAATGACAAAAAGAGCGATACGGATAAACAGTGAATATTCATGAGAAAATGGGAATAAGTCTACAATAAACAACACAATAGCCAATAAGTTTAAATATCTCATGCTCGTATTATATACTAATCGGTAATCATTTCAAGGCCCTTTGAAGGATAGTCATGAAGAATCTTGAAACAAATTAAGCTTATAATGTGTATTATGAATAAAGAGGGAGGAATATGAAAAAATACATCATTTATATCATTAGTACGATTGTTTCGCTGATTTTATTTGCTTTTGCCATTGGTATATCCACAAGGCTCACCGGGGAAGTGCAGTATGAGGCCATGAGAGGATTTTTAGGTGATATATCCAGGACCTGGATTGTCTGGCTTTCATTTATCTGTGCCATGGCTGGCATCTGGATTCCCGCGATTAAATCGGCGAAAGAGTGAAATTAAATTAAAGATATTTGCGAAGTTTGAGTCTCAATAGAAATGAATATTTATAAAGGAGCCGATTTCGGCTCCTTTTTAATGACATCAGGGTTCTAAAACCACAGTGCAATTAAAAAGATTGAAACAGTGTAACCACGGTGTTAGTATATAGTTATCCTGAAAAAATTGGAGATGCCGGTGATTATTGAAAAACTTATACGGATTGTCATTATCCTCATTGTGATACTCACATCTCTTATCATCTATTTTTATTTTAACCCGAAACTAGATTATGAGATGGTCCTTGTGAACGGCGGCCGTTTTGTGCCGGAAAGCGGCTCAGCGGAACTGCCTGTGGAACTGGATTCTTTTTACATGGGTAAGTTTGAAGTGACACAGAGGGAGTGGGAAGAGGTAATGGGAAGCAATCCTTCGTCGTGGCGGAAAGCGGGTGGAGAGACAGTATCGGATTTTCCAGTGGAGTCCATCAACTGGTATCATGCGGTGGAGTTCTGCAACAGGATGAGTGAAAAATATAAATTAAGACCATATTATAATATTGATAAGTCGCATAAGGATCCCAATAACATGCTGCCGCTGAAAGCTCCTGTAAACCGGCGTATGGATTATGACATATATCAATGGGTTGTGACGTGCAATCCCGGCGCAGACGGTTACAGGCTGCCTACGGAAGCGGAATGGGAGTATGCCGCAGGTGGCGGTAACGGGATACAGGATAATTGTGCCGGGGACAAGCCGAAAAAACGTGATGGCGATGTTTATATGATACCTGAACAATTTAGAAAAGGTGACGCCATCCGTGAAGTGGGGCGTGAGCGTACTAACATCTTATGTATTTATGACATGAAAAGCAATGTTGCAGAATGGTGTTTTGACTGGTATGAAAACGATTATTTTCTCATAGTTAACACTGCGGATCCCCGTGGTCCTGAATCAGGAAAAAGCCGTGTTGTACGGGGAAAAACCGGGGATGATAACATATATACAAGGTGGTCGATGAATCCTATGGATAAGAACAGCAAGGTGGGGATACGTCTTGCAAGAAACGCGAAATAAGGGGGTTTTATGTTTACCTGGGAAAAGATCATCAGGACTGCGAATAAAGACTGGGCGGAGTTTTATAAATGTGATATTTCTCTGTTTAAAGAGCCGGGTAGTCATGTGGCGATTTCCGAGCGGATGAAGGGCACGGGACGTGTGAGCATACGTTTTGTCGGAAGTCATGCCATGATGAGTATTGACGAGGAAGTCAAAAGCAAAGTGGAAAAGATCATGGCGGAAGCTCCTGCTGATTTGCCACTTGGCTTGGATCATTTTATCACTTACTTCGGAAATGATGATATAAAATTGAAGTCTGTGACAGCAGCCAACCTGGTGGCTGAAGATGAGATCGTGAAACCTGACACTCCGGAAAGCAGGTATGTCTTACGCAAACTCACTGAAGAAGACGCAGGGAAACTGGCAAAACTCTGTTCCACCTGCACCGAGGAGGAAGTGGATAATGCATATGTGGAGACAGGGCATGACATCGTCCTGGGCTATTTTGACGGCGAAGAGCTTGCCGCCGCGGCGAGCACGCTGGACTGGGGCGCGTTTTACGACGTAGGTGTGATCACACATAAGGATTACAGAAAGCAGGGTTTAGGGAAGAGTGTGGTCTATGAGTTATGCAGGGAGATATTTAAGATAAAGAAGATACCGCTTTATCGTTGTGAGGTGTCTTTGTTCAGCTCATTGGGAGTGGCGCGGTCACTGGGTTTTTCGCAGTTGAAAAACACTTATTACATGGAGCAGGACCTGGAGTTTATAAATAAGGGGAAGTAGATAATTAACCGATGTTTAACTTTATAAGAGTGTAGTATGAACGCGTTGCAATTTCAGAAAAAATTATTGAGCATGCAAGAGAACATGATGAATTTTGCTTTGATGCTCACGGCGAACAGGGATGACGCACAGGACCTAATGCAGGATACAACACTTAAGGTGTTGGACAACCAGGAAAAG
>CAZGIO010000160.1:3763-4007 GCA_964525975.1 uncultured bacterium | reverse complement strand
CGGTGAGCGGATTCCCACCCCGGGCAAGCTCTATTATCGGGGTATAGAGGTAGAGGACTTCATTGAAGCACACATAAAAAGCGGCAGCTTAATGCCTGAAGTCACCAGGATGAGATCAGGGGTCTCTGAGGCCCTGAGGACCGCTTCCGCGTCATCTTTTCTCATCCCGTATCTGTGGAACTGTCTTTTAATTCCCGTTGACTTTAAAGGATCGGGCATCTCAATATTTTCTTTCCGGTAGTGT
>CAZGIO010000160.1:0-3695 GCA_964525975.1 uncultured bacterium | reverse complement strand
CTGATATAAAAGATCCAGAAAAGATACAGTCTCCCCCTGGGATTTCAGCCACGAATATATCCTTATGAGTCCCCATGGTTTTGCCCAGAGGTCATAAGCTGAAAAATCTTCTATCCATGGATTAACCAGGAGTATCATGGTCCTGTTTCCTCATGACACTGAACCATTTTCTTGCATCCTCAAAGATCGCCCTGTATTCATCTTTTTTATAATCAGGATAAGTCCAGGGCACAGGCTGATATCCGTTCCCTTCATATATGAGTTCCACTTCTGAATAGATCCCGCTCTGGAGATATATCTTGTGTCTGCGGTCTTTTGTGGTTGCAAGCATCACTTTTGCCATATCCATATAGCCGGGATCCAGATTCACACATCTGTCTCCGCCCCCGGAAAGCTCCTCTTCCAGCTCATTGGTAAAGATCTTGATCTCAGCAAGAGAATCCATTTCTATTAGTTTCTCGAAAAACAGAAAGCCTTTTTTTATACCCTGTCCCATCTCGTCTGTGTAATAATCGGTGACATCAAATGGTATCCCCCTATGCAGGCTCAATATGGGACCGAAATGTGATTCCAGCAGCTTTACGCTTTTTTTAAAACAGTCGTCATCCACATAAAGTATCCCCACAAACAGGCATGCCTTATGAGAAGGCAGTATCTTACCCATTTTTTTTCAGTTTTTCCAATAAAGTCCCGGCGACTGTCTCAGCGTCAAGTCCCGCCAGTCTGTAGACGTCGTCTGCTTTGCCTGATCGCGCGTACCCTGTCACACCGAACTTCATCACACGGGGCCCGTTTAGACCTTCATCTGCCATTATATTTGATATGATGCTTCCCAGACCGTTTTTCACATTGTGATCCTCGTATACAGCTATGAGCTTTTTCCCGGCGATCATACCTGCAAGCTGCTTTTTATCCACTGCAAGCGGCGCTGAAACATTGACTACAGCGAGTCCCCTGCCTTCTTTCTTCATGATCTCCCGTACCTTCATGGCATACGGCAGCATTGCTCCCATGGCAAATATAACGGCATCATCACCTTCTCTTATGAGATCCATCTTGCCATATTCAAAGATATAGTCCCTGCCAAAATACGGCCTGCCGTCCTCATCTGTTATCACAGGTACTTTTGCCCTGCCCATTGCCATAAAGACATTACCTTTTTCTGATGATGAATAAACAGTGGCGTGCAGTGTCTGATTTGGGTCTCCTGGAGTTAAAAGCTTGAAATCGTATAACGCATTCATAAGCCCCACATAATTGATCGCATGATGTGTCTTGCCGTCTTCACCCACGTTGAGACCGCAATGTGTGGCGGCGATCTTCAGATCAGTCTTGTTTATCTCGTTCAGGCGCAGCTGATTAAATACTTCGTCCGATGCAAAGACTCCAAAATCCGCCCAATAAGTCAAAAATCCGGTCTTTGACATACCTCCGGCTGCAGAAGCGGTGTTATGCTCCTGTATTCCTGACTGGAAAAACATATGGGGATATTTCTCCGCAAATTTATCTGTTTTTACTGAGCCAGAAAGGTCACAGTCGAATACGGCGACTTGATCTTTGTTCGCGTCTGCGATGCTCAGCAACGCCGAGCCGAAAGCGGACCTGTTGTCAGTGACTGTATCCGCTGGATAATATTCGGGCACAGCCTTGGCATATTGCCACTCTTTTGTCTCATCAGACGGTCTGAACAGAGAGTCGATACCGGCGCGCATCTTTTTATATTTGTCCAGTCTGTTCACGCAGGAGAGTTCTTTCAGTGCATCGTTCAGTGCCTCTTCCTTTATAGGCTGGCCATGCCATTTCGCATCGTCTTCCATAAAAGAGACGCCTTTGCCCATCACCGTCTCTGCTATGATCACGGCGGGCGCTCCGCTCTCCATGCGCTTCTTCATGACTTCATAAACCGCCATATGATCATGGCCGTCAATCTTATATACGTCCCATCCCGCGGCTTTATATTCACTCTCAAGATCCATATCCATAACATCATGAAAAGAACCGGAGATCTGCAGCTGATTATAATCCACGATCACAGTCAGGTTGTTTAATTCGAACTTCGATGCAAAACGCCTTGCCTCGGAGATCTGCCCTTTCTGCTGTTCTCCGTCTCCCATGAGCACGAAGATATGGGTATCTTTCCCTTTTTTCTTCAAGCCAAGGGCGATACCCGCAGCTGTGGAAAGACCCTGCCCCAGGTTTCCCGTGATCCATTCCACCCCCGGGACCTTGATATCCACATGCCCTTCAAAACGTGTCCCGGCCTTACGGAAAGAGGCTATGCATTCGTCAATATCAAAAAACCCGTTTCTTCCCAGAATCGAGTACACAGCAGGAGAAATATGTCCATTAGAGACAATGATCCGATCTCTTGACTCATCATCAACATTTTCAGGATTTATATTTGCGAATTCATATAATGTAGCCAGGATATCTATTGAAGACATCGACCCGCCCGGGTGTCCGCTTCCAGCCAGCGTGGTCATGGTTAGTATATCGCCTCTGCATAAACGGGCTATTTCCCTTGTTTTCTCCAGGCGTTCTCCATCAAATACTCCGTTACCGAATCCCTTACTCATGGTTCCTCCCTTGTTTAAAGACAATATACATCAGAGGTTTTGAAAATCAACAAAAAGCTTGTTCATCCATCTCTTTTAGCATTGAGATAATCATACTCCGTGGTCTTGAAATTAACGGAGCTTTCAGAGATGAGCATAAGTGCGTAAAACGCAAGAAGCATGAAACCCGCCACAGTGAGCAGCAGAGGCACTAATATTGTAAATCCCGCAATACTTCTCAGAAAAAGAGAGATCGAGGAAAGTATAAAAGCCAGTAATGCAGAATAGTTCAGTGAAAGCGCTTTACGTATCAGCCGTCCTCTTTTCATAAACAGTTCAAGCTGTGCTTCATAGTTTTCAGCTCTCCTCCCCTGAGCTTCTCCGCATGCCAGGATCCTGTTCAAAGACCTGATCCTGTCCACGACACGTGAGTTCCTGTTCACAGTGGAGAGTAAAAGCAGAGCGCATACGTTGATCATCACAGCAGGTGTAAGCATGGAACTTATGATCTCATTCATGTGAAATAACCTCTTTCCGTCACATTGCCCTTTTTCTCCAGCGGCGAGACAAGAGCGTGCCATTCTTCCCTTGTATGCTCCCTCTGAACAAAACCGTCCACAGGCAGATACCTCTGGAGCACATATGACCTGGCGTCTTCAAGGCCGAACTCTTCATAAAGCTGTTCCAGTGATCCGGTACTGTGGAGTCCCGGGACCACTGTAGTCCTGAACTCGTGGGCTGTGCCGCTCTCTTTGATGACAGAGCAGGATCCTTTTACAGCATCTGTATCTTTCCAGACTCCTGACAATATGTGGTACTGTTCTTTTTCAGACTTGATATCCATGGCGATATAGTCCACATATCCAGCGATCTTCTCCAGAATATCGGGCTTTGTCCCGTTGGTGTCCAGCTTGACCTGAAACCCCATCTCGCGGAGCCTCATTATAAAATCCCCTATCTCAGGACACAAGGTGGGTTCACCTCCGCTTAATACAACACCATCTGCGATCTTTCTCATCTTCTCGAGCCTATCTAGTCCTTCTTCCAGGGTGAAACATCCTTCCCCTTTGAGTATCTCTTTGTTATGACAGAAGGGACATCTCATATTACAGCCCTGAAAAAACAGTATAGCAGCAGAGA
>CAZGIO010000159.1:0-4043 GCA_964525975.1 uncultured bacterium | reverse complement strand
GACACCGGCTATGGCTCCGGAGGATATCTTTCCCAGCCAGAAGATATCCACAAGATCATAGATCATTTGAGCGCTGAAGCCGATCATAGTGGGCACTGAAAGCAAGAGCAGGTTTTTTAAGATACTGCCTTTTGTATAATCACGTTCCATGATAATTCTCCTCCTGATGAGTCCAATATACAGTAAATATTACGGGATATGAAACAAAATGTTTTATTGGATGGTCAAAATAATAAAAAGGAGAAGTTATGAAAATATGGGTATTGTTAATGATAGTTTTGTCAATGTGGGGATGTGCAGGAGGAGACGGAAGAGTTATCCATACTGTCATCAGTCAGGAAGAATCGGAGGAAATGGAAATAATTAAAACTGTCACACCGCCGGAAGGCGTTTATCATGGCTGGTTTGCTGATTGCGACAAACAGGGGCTAGCGGCTACTTTAACCTATATTGACGGAGAAAAGGGGCAGTTTGTATCAGTCTGGGACAGTGAGTTCAACAATATCGAACGCAGGGAGATCTTGAAGGGCAAGGGGCCCGGAGAGGTCACAGCACTGGCGGGGATAAGCGTAAGCGGGGGAAGAGTGATATTGCTGGATCATTATAAAGCTGCGCTTGAACTATTTTCATATGATCTGAAATATGATGATACCTGTTCATTTTTAAGTCACGATTTTGGACTCCACATAGGGGGTGTCACAGCTGATTATCTGGGTGACAGTATCTTTATCGGGCCAGTTGTCATGCACCTTGGAGTTAAAATTGACGGTTCAGGGTCTCAGAAATGTGTTATTCCGGCGGAAGCAGCAGACCGTGCAGATGTAATGACAAAAAATGTGAATCTCTTTGATGTAGATGACCAGGGTGGTGTCTATATGGCTGTCCGGGGAAGGAAAAGCCTGTATGAGATCAGAAAGTACAGCTGTGGACTGGAACTGGAATGGGTTAATAAAGCGGATGACGGTATGGTGGATCTTCTTTCCAGCGAGCCTGTTACTTTTCCCGACGGAAGGTTTCAGATGAACGGAGGATATCCTGCGGATTCAATCATGGTTTCTTCAGGCGTGCTCTATATACTCCGGGGCAGCGGAGGTATCAGGGAGAATAAATGGGTGAACGGCAGGCTAGAGAGAACAGTAAAAAAGGTCTCAGCTCTGGAAGAGCCTTTTCTTGACCTGTTCAGCTGCAGAGACGGTGCCTTTATCAAGCGTGTGCGGTGTAAAGGGCTCAGTACGGAACTTCATTACAGGATATTGTTGTTTCATGATCATGTGGCTTTTTATTCCCCCTATCAGGAAGATGAAAAAGGAAATAAGAAGGCGGGCAGCAACTGTGTATATTTGTACGACATCCCTCTTTGAGAAAGACAGTACCGATGAAGTTCAATAACAATATATTCATTTGCAAACAGATGGAAAGTTGCGTATAATATATAAAGCTATGAGTACGTTTAGAAGGCTGGATACTGTCTTAAAGAATGCAGAGAGGATATCCTTTTCACAAGGCTCGAAGATTGTGCTGTTTTCTGACCTTCACAGAGGGAATGACGGTAAAAATGATGATTTCGCAGGAAACAGGAATCTTTTTGAATATGCGTTAAAGTACTACTACAGCAGACAGTATATATATATTGAATTAGGCGATGGAGACGAACTTTGGGAAAACCGCCGGTTCGCCTCTATAAGGAAAGCCCATGAAACAGTCTTTGCATGGATGAGAAAATACTACGTGGACGGCAGGTTCCATATGCTGTACGGGAACCATGATATGGAGCGGAAAGACCGGGAGGTCCTTGAAAAATATCTGTATAAATATTATGACGGATATCTGGGAGAGGAAAAACCGCTTTTTGATGAGATCAAAGTGCATGAGGGGCTGGTGCTGGTCCATGATGAGACGGGACTTGAGATTTTTCTTGTACACGGGCATCAGGGAGATATCATAAACGACGCCATGTGGAAGACAGGCAGGTTTTTTGTCAGGTATTTCTGGAAACATCTTCAGCTTGCGGGATTTCATGATCCGTCAAGCCCCGCCAAGGAGTTTAAGAAAAGACGGAAGATCGAGCAGAAGATAATAGCCTGGGCCAAATCCAGAAAATCTGTGATCATTGCAGGTCATACACATCGATCCATGTTTGCCAGGCGCGGAAGAGACGAGGCGGCATACTTCAATACCGGCAACGGAGTGCATCCCTGCTGTATAACAGCTCTTGAGATCAAGAGATCCGCTATACAGCTTGTCATGTGGCGGATGTCCACAAAAGAGGACGGTACGGTCTATGTGGAGCGGAGAGAGATAAGTGAGAGTGTGCCACTGACTGTATACAAGGAGTTTTATGAGAATAAAGAACATTGACTCTGGAAAGATCATGGGTTTTCCCATGCTCATGATCATCCTCCTGTTCTTACTTTCATGCGGCAAAAGCAGCCATATGACCATTGGTTTTATGGGATGCCTCTCAGGGAAATCATCTGACCTGGGTATCAACGGAAGAAACGGACTGATGATCGCTGTGCATGAGGTCAACAGCCGCGGAGGTATAAACGGAAGAAAGATAGCCGTCTCAGTGAAAGATGACCGGTTTGACCACAATGTGGCATTAAAGAGCATGAGAGAATTTTTGGAAGAGGGTGTCCATGTAGTGGTGGGCCCCATGACAAGCTCTGTCGCCGAGCGTATCCTGGACCTGGCAGATGAAGAGAAGATACTGCTGGTCAGTCCCTCTGCGACCGCTGATTCACTAACGGGAAAGGATGATTTCTTTTTCAGGATACAACCTCCCAACGAGGCTGAGACAGTGACGGTGGCTGGATATATAGACAGAATGGGTATTAAAAAAGCCGCAGTGGTCCTGGATGTCTCAAATGACTTATATACAGAAGGCTGGCTCAAGGCATTTAAAAACAACACTGCGGGGTCCTCGCTTATATTGCGGGAGTTCAGATATGACAGCAGAAACCGTCCCTCTTATTATTCAATAGCTGAAAAGATCACATCTGCTGACCCTCAGACCATTATCCTTGTCACAGACGCTGTTGATGCCGCGATGCTGTGTCAGCAGCTGAAAAAGATGGACTACAACGGGATACTGCTTTCAAGCATATGGGCTAAGACATATGAGTTTATACAGGATGCAGGCGCTTCGGGAGAGGGTGTAATATTTTTTCAGCATTACGATGAGGAATTCCTGGGAAAAAGATATCAGCAGTTTAAAGTGGATTATATGAGACGATACGGTTATGCTCCTGACTATTCCAGTATCAGCGCATATGAATCCGCCATGGTCCTGTTCAGGGTCATGGAGCAATACGGCACATTCCAGAGTGAAAAGCTCAGAGAGCTGATTGTGGACTATGGAAGTTTTAACCTGCTGCAGGGAGATATGCATTTTGACGCATTTGGCGACCCGGTGTTCGGAGCTGATTACAGGCGGACTGCGGTTACGGTGAAGGACGGCTTTTACGTGAAGGTTGATGAACAGCCATGAGAGGCTCATTTAAAAGGGTGTTGACGGCAAATCTGCTTCTCGCAGGATTCATCCCCCTTATCATATCAGTATTCTCAGTCTATTTTATCATGACATATGACTTCCGGTTGAGGATGAAGGAGAGGAACAGGACAGTGCTTACACTTGTCCAGGAGGAGATGCACGGGTTCTTTGAAATAACAAGCGGTGAGTTGAACAAGATGAAATATATGATGGAATCGGGGATGCTTGACACCAAAAGGAAATGGCGCGATTACGCCGGGATGGTAATGGAGGAAAAACCCGATATAATACGTGTTTTATCCATTGACGATACCATGAAAGTAAACGTGTTGATGCCCTATGACCGTGATTTTATCGGCAATGATATGTCAGGGCATTCTTACCTGGTTGAACATGAGGCCCTGGGAGGGCTCTGTGAGATAAGCAATGTCTTCATTGACAACAGCACGGGAAAGACTGTCTTCGCTATGAGCACGACATATGACCGTGGATATATCGTCATGATCATTGATATTGAATATTTTTATTCCCTTCTGAGATCAGCAGCGGC
>CAZGIO010000158.1:0-4047 GCA_964525975.1 uncultured bacterium | reverse complement strand
CATGTCTCTCCGGACGGCTCAGGGCTGCCGCAGTTTTTCCTGCTCATGAGAGGTGAGGCGGTTATAGGCTGTGCGGGTCTGATAGTGAATGATTTTATTTCACGCCATGATCTTTATCCCTGGGTCTCTTCTCTTTTTGTGGAAGAGGAAGAGCGGGGACATGGTTATGGGAATATGCTCCTTGAACATGCTTTGATTTGCGCGAAAAAGGCGGGATTTGAACAGGCATATCTTACCACGGATCATGACGGTTACTATGAGAAATACGGCTGGAAGCGTATGGAAGACGGTTATGATTTGTCTGACGGGATGTCGCGGATATATGTAAAAAAAGCGAGTCAAAACTGTTAAATATGTTAGCCTCTTCATTGATACCGTACGTTCGTGTCTGTAATTGTTAATTATATCACGTTTTAGCTTTGTTATCCCGGGATAAAATTCTTATATTTGAAATATTTTGTTAGGAGAGATGTTAAAATAGCCTTATAATGTTCTCGGAGATTGGTAATAAAACATAAAAAAGGAGTGAGCATGAAAAAGACTGACGTATTGGTAATTGGTACAAGCGCCGCGGGCCTTGTGGCGGCAACCACGGCAAAATCAGTGAATCCCGACAAGACAGTGACAGCGGTAAAGCTGCCTGGAAAGTCCATGATCCCCTGCGGAATACCCTATATATTCGGATCCGTGGAAACATCTGACAACAATGTCCTTCCCGCAGAGATGGCATTTGAAAAGGCCGGTGTCGAACTTGTTATCGGCAAAGTGGTCAAGATAGACCGTGAAAACAAGAAATGTGCTTTTGAGAATGGCGATGAGATCGCATACGACAAGCTGATTATCGGCACAGGTTCTATTCCCAATGTACCTAAATGGCTCAAAGGCAGTGAACTGGAAAATGTTTACACTGTACCCAAAGACAAAGGATATCTTGATGCCATGCAGGAAAAACTCAAAGGCTTCAAGAAAGTGGTCACCATCGGCGCCGGTTTTATCGGAGTCGAACTTTCAGATGAACTGAGAAAAGCTGGCATGGATGTGACTCTGGTTGAAAAACTTGACCACATACTGGGCCTCGCATTTGACGAAGATGTGGCAAAGAGAGCACAGGACATACTCGCTGAACGCGGTGTGAAGATCGTTACCGGTTCCGGCGTGAAAGAAATATTGGGCGGTTCAAAGGTTGAAGGCGTGCTCCTTGAAAACGGTGAAAAGATCGACGCTGACGCCGTAGTCCTTTCCATGGGTTACAGGCCCAATACAGGGCTTGCAGCTGACGCGGGACTCACTCTCAATGAGATGGGTTTCATAAAAGTGGATGAATACATGCGCACTGAAGATGCTGATGTGTTTGCAGTGGGCGACTGCGCTGAAAAGCGTGATTTTGTCACAAGAAAAGTCTGCGCTATCATGCTGGCGTCAACAGCCTGCGCAGAAGCGCGTGTGGCTGGTATGAACCTCTATAAACTGTCAGTGGTGAAGACCTTCACCGGCACCATCTCTATCTTTGCAACAGCTCTGGGCGATGACGGTTTCGGCGTTGCGGGACTTACTGAGACCTGCGCCGCCCGTGAAGGCTTTGATTATGTCACCGGCGTATTTGAAGGCATCAACAGGCATCCGGGCAAACTGCCTGGAGCGAAAAAACAGATGGTGAAACTCATCGTCGCAAAAGATTCCGGCATCATCCTGGGCGGAGAAGTGGCGGGAGGCCTTTCAACAGGCGAACTCACCAATGCCATCGGTTTTATTATTCAGAACAGGATGGACCTTAACGGGCTGCTTACATCCCAGATAGGCACACATCCCCTTCTTACAGCATCACCGGCGGCTTATCCTCTGGTTAAAGCTGCTGAAGTAGTTGCAAAAAAAATGCGCGGATAATTTCCGGCTTATATCCTGAAGAAGAGAGCGGGGCTTTGCCCCGCTTTTTTTTTACACGATGCATTGATATAGATCTCCCAAGGGGGTAGTATCTTAATATTGGAGGTGTGCTATGGGTGACGCATTGTTTTTAATGGGCGGCGGAGAGTTGAATCCCCAAGGTGGCGTGAATATTGCCGAACCGTTTTTTAAGGCGGCTGGAGTGTATGAGGGGAAGAAAATACTGATGATAGTCATAACTGAGGATGCAGATGACAGGGCTGTTCAGACCGCGAGATATGCCGATATGCTGTACAAGGCGGGATGTACCGAAGGCGCTGTGAGAAGCATGTCCCTATGCAGGGGGGATAAAGCTGATTTTACTGAATATGATATAAAAGACATAGGAGGAGTATTCACCGCCGGCGGGCTGACGCCTCTCTACGGGGAGATCCTTTGCGCAGACGGGGAGTTAAAACGCTTTCTGGAAACGTATAAACTGCCATACGCAGGGTATTCCGCGGGAGCCGCCATCGCTTCTGAGACCGCGGTAACAGGAGGTTATCAGATCGTGCATAAGGGCCTGACAAGGCCGGTGCTTCATGAAGACAGCTCCGAAGGGCTCGATCCTATAAGTAATAGAGAAGGTCTGGGGCTGTTTCCCCTGACTCTTGATGTCCACGCCTCTTACTGGGGAAACATCACAAGGGCTCTCTTTACTGCCCGTCAGTTAAAGACTCCTGTCCTGGCAGTGGATGAAAGTACAATGGTCATGACTGACTGTGAAAAAGCCATGGCCAGGGGAAACGGATTTGTCTACGGCATATATCCCGGCAAAGACAAGTCATTTGAACTGAAATTGTATGAAGACGGAGATGTCATATTATTATAAAGAATTACCTTGTGAACATGTTAATTATTGTTATAATAAGCGCGTAAAAGCGAGGGGAGACGGCGCAGCCGATGTCAGGGGCGTCGTTTCTAAGTGAGATCCCGCACTATCATGAGGATATGTCATTTAAAGGTTTTTCCGAGTAAATTGCACAATGAACTTTGAGAAATTTCCCCAATTGGAAAAAGCGGGATGACGATCAAAGGGAAAAAGAAATAAAGAGGGATATGGATATCCCGAAGTTTGCGCTGTAAGTTTTCTTATTCTCTTTTAGGATCGATATCATAAAGGAGAAAACATGAGTACATTTGAATCATTGGGACTTTCCGAGTCCACGTTAACTGCAATCAAAAAAAAGGGTTTTGAAGAACCTACGCCTATTCAGGCAAAAGTAATACCGCTGCTCCTTGAAGGTAACCGCGAGGTCATCGGACAGGCTCAGACAGGCACAGGCAAGACAGCCGCTTTCGGGCTGCCTCTCATCGAAAGACTGGATGAGAACGCAGATCATGTGCAGGCTCTTGTCATTGCTCCCACCAGGGAACTCTCTGTGCAGATATCAGAAGAGATCAACTCTCTCAAGGGTAAAAAGAGACTGAATATTATTCCCGTATACGGCGGTCAGTCTTTTGACGTGCAGCTGAGAAAGCTCAAAAAAGGCGTGGATATCGTGGTAGGCACGCCGGGCAGGATCATGGACCATATCAGGAGAAGGACCCTGAAGCTTGAAGAGATAGAGTTCCTCATACTTGATGAGGCTGATGAGATGCTGAACATGGGCTTTATAGAAGATATTGAATTTATAATGGAACATACACCTGAAGAGAAAAAGACGCTTCTTTTTTCCGCCACCATGCCCGGCAGGATCAAGGAGATAGCCGCAAGGTACATGAAAGACCAGGTGACGGTTTCCGGTAAAAAAGAACAGCGTACAACTGAACTCACGGATCAGATATATTTTGAAGTGAAAGAATCAGACAAGTTCGAAGCACTGTGTCAGATGATAGACCTGGAGGAGGGTTTTTACGGCCTGATATTCTGCAGGACAAAGATCGATGTGGATAATGTGGCTTCACGGCTCATTGACAGAGGTTATGACGCTGAAGGGCTCCATGGTGATATCACACAGAATCTGCGTGAAAAGATATTGGGCCGGTTTAAAAAGAAACAGGTCACAGTGCTGGTGGCTACAGATGTGGCGGCTCGAGGCCTTGATGTCACGGGACTTACACATGTGGTCAATTATGCGCTGCCGCAGAACCCCGAATCATATGTTCATCGTATTGGACGCA
>CAZGIO010000157.1:0-4091 GCA_964525975.1 uncultured bacterium | reverse complement strand
CGCTGACGCCGGACTATGCGCTGGGCGGGCACACCGCGTCGCTGGGCCTGTGCTGGATTCCGGACAGGCAGGAGAGCAGGGAAGTGATGCGGCGCATGGACCGTATAGACAGGCTGCTTGAAAGAGTGGAACGGATGTACGAGGCAAAAGAAGACGCTCTTGACGAGAAGGGCATCATAACAGGCATGCCGCCGAAAGCTTTCATGCAGGTGATGAACATATTGAAGAATGATTTTTCATTTGACAAGGACAGAGTCTCATATCTTGAGACTGTTTCAGAGACCAATGTGTTCACAGCGGGACAGGTCTCATTATGCATGGATGAACTGGTTTTTGACAAGCACAAGCTTTCACTGCTGAAAACGCTTTATCCAAAGATCGTGGACAAGGAAAATGTCCATAAACTGGTTTTGAAATTCAAGTTCAACAGTTTTAAGGAGAAAGCAAAAGAGTTTATAAAAGAGCAGGAATCAGACGAAGAAGAATAAAAAAAAAGCCGCGGCTTATGCCGCGGCTTCAGTATTAACTCAGGAAATTATTTATTCAAGGTTTTCCCACTGAAAACCGTCTTTCCAGTTTATTGCGCCGTCAATATAATCGCAGAAGAGTTTCTGTGTCTCTTCAAGTGTCAGCAGACGTGATGCGCCGAAGTAACCGGTAGAGTCTCTGTATTCCACAGAATATCCATCGGCTGAATAAGCTGACTGGATAAAACCGTCGGTCTCATGGGAAAGCGTGAGAAAGAAGTTATCATCGCTAAGTGCGGCGAGCATATCAGTGAGGTCTTTGTTTGTGGGTTCTTTTTTTATTTCTCCCAAAGCGTTCTCTATTGTGAATTTCCGGTGATCTTTTTTTGCACTCATCTCTGATGCGGCGTCTTCCATGGTATCGGAAAAACCTTCATATTCGGAACGGGGCATGGTGGTGACTCCATATGAGAATGCGAACCAGCCGTTGCCTGTGCTGGTGGTGATCACTACATTCAGTTTATCCTCTTCTCCCTCTGAGAGAAGGAACAGAGCCATTTTCACATTTTTACCCATGATTTTGTCGGTGCCGTATTTGACGCCTTTTATCTCACCGTCCCAGGAATTGATGATAGCGAGACCTTCTTCGGCGTCATGTGATTCAAAGAAATTTTCAGTGACTGCGTATTTCATGATGCCTGTCAATTTTTCTTTCAGCAGTTCAGTATTTTTTGTCTGGTAGGCTTTAATGATCTGTTCCGCGGAAACTCTCGGGTCATCTTGTGCCATTGACACGGTTACAACCATTAGAACCAGCAGGCAGATTGTCAGGACTTTTTTCATACTCCCCTCCTTATTGACAAAATGAAATCAGTTCAGGTAATTATAACACTCATAAGTCTGCAATCAAGTTTATAAGAAAGAGAGTGGTCTATTCCGCCTGGCTGTGAAGCTTATCGAGAGTATCTTTTACTTCGGGTATCATCTTAAGATGTTGTTCCAGCTGAGCGCAGGGATATTGTGGACATTCCGCGCATGTATGCAGCTGTTTTGATGCCGCGCATTTCCGGATGGCGCATTGGCTGCAGAATTTAAACAATCTGCCGTTGTCCTGTTTACAGCCGTCGCAGTAGATGTCTTCTGCATTTAGCGGAAAGTCGGGAGAACCCCACATCTCTATGACTTTTTCCACATCAGCGGGATTGCCGCTTCGTGCGGCTTTATAAGCGGGGCAGTCCAAACAGTCCAGGCCGCAGTATGCTGTTCTTTCAAACATACAATCTCCTTTCAAGTGTTTTCAAATTCATTTATCTCATCGATCAGATCGTGATGTTTCTTTCTGGATTTTTTCCTGCGGTTGTGCTCTTTCACATAAATATATCCGTATATTGCGCTGACAGCTGCGCCGATCATATCCACAATGAGATCCCACATGGTGTCAATAAGTCCGCTTTTCTGCATGCTCCATCCAAAGACGGAATCCATGGTGAACTCATAGATCTCCCATAAAGCGCCGATGGTGATGGCGAAATTAAAAGCGAACATGGCTATGAAAAAGGGGCTCAGGGAGACAGTCTTTCCTTTATGGCTGTTCAAAGTATAGACCAGTACAAAGCCTACCAGTCCCAGGATGAAGCCCGAGGACGTGTGGAGCATGATATCCCACCACCAGTATCTGAGATAGTAGCCTTTGATGCTTCCCAGATAAAGGGAGCTGAAGAAAAAGAGCGTGATCACAACCTGAAACTGGACCGGTAGATAGAGGAATCTTCTTTTTCGTAGAAGATAAGGGAGGTATGACAAACCGAAGGCTATCATGGCCGTAAGGACATTGAGGTAATTTTTTTCCAGAATGCTGCCTCCAGCTGAAAGCAGCATGATGACTCTGAAGAGATTGGAGATGACAAAGGTGTTTCTAAGAGAAAAATTCAACTTCATGACAAATACCTCCCCGTTGAGATCGCATTTAATTATACCTTAATTTGTAAAGAATCATAACCAAATCGCAGTTATTGCACAACAGGTCTATTACTCCCCCATTAGGAATTCAAGGGATGTAAGCACAATATTAACGGTATCACTTGGATATTCATGGCCAATTCCCGGAAGCATCAGGAACCTTACAGGAGATTTCTTGTTGAGCAGTTCCGCCGCAAGTCTGATATGTCTGGAGGCATTTCTGTCGTTTTCTCCGCTTATGATTGCTGTTCTAATGTTCTTTTCAAACAGTAATCCGCTTCGTTCCAAGGCTGATTCCGGAAGCGCGGGGAAAAGAAGAAGAAGGCCGGAACAGGGGACATCGTCCCTCAATGATGAGTAGTAAGCTATCATGCCGCCTGCTGAGGGGCCTCCCAGTACTATTTTACCGATCTTGTAATCTGATTTCAGCATGGATATCAGCAAAGGCATGTCAGTCAGACTCTCTGCGGAATGACTGCAGGCGTAACTTCCCCGGACTGCTGAGCTCTGGTAATATACGTAAATATATTCACTGCTTTCAGGCAGTGCAAGGTCTCTCACAAGGTCGACGTTGGACCGCATGCCGCCCTGTATAAAGACCACAGCGGAATATTCTTTTGCCGGGTCATATTCTTTTGGAAGCGTGATGAAGTATTCAGAGTCTGATGTTTCTGCGAGCTTATTTTTTAATTCCTCATTTTTAGAGACAAGCTGTTTGAGTTCAGGGATATTCTCGAATTCCTTCAGGTATCCGGGCCAGTTATGTTCAGTATCAAAAGGCATGACCAGGTTTAATGCATGAGCTTTGTTTATTGTCTCTGCGCAATGAGCCCATTCTTCCTGCTCCGCGTAATACCAGAGAAGATGAGTCAATAATGTATACTGTCCATACCGGCTTTTTACATGTTTTGCGGCTTTATTCAATAGTTTGATCTTATCATCTGCTTTTTCAAGAGTCTCATATTTTGTCATGTATTTATCGAAAACGGCGTCTTCTTCAGGTGGCGTTGTTTTTTTTAAACCGAAAAGAGTTCCGCTGACGGCAGCCAGCAAAATGATTAAAACAATGATTTTTTTGTACATAATATAACCTCCCGTTATGGTATTTATCTTCGTGGCCATGGCGCGCTGTATTTTACTTTTCTAAAATATAGTCAATGAATACCTGATGGATAGTCCTGCCCCGCACAGTCCGTGTGAGATATCTTTTTTCCCTGATCAGCGTTTTTCCTCCCGGCAGAGTATTGGCAGCTTCTTCATCGGTGTGGTAGCTGTGTATCACATGATCTTCTTCATCCATATATTCATGTGTCCCCAGGTCTATGCCTTCACCGCAGAACTGGTCGTCTGTGGAGAGCAGGTTATAGAAAAGGAGTCCTCCCGGTTTCAGGACGCGGAACATCTCTGAAATGGACTGTTGTATTTCCTTTTTTTTCATATGGAATATGGAATTGTATGAATAGACGCAGTGGAATGAATCATCACGAAACGGCAGTTTTCTCATGTCGCAGTGTTGGATATTCAGGTAAAAGGCTTCGGAAACAAAATCAAGTCCATAAGGATGGACGGCGAACCCCTGGAAAAGGCAACTTTCCCGGCATCGTTAAATGGGAAACATGAAATTAAAATCGAGAGGATGAATAATGCATTCGGATCAAATCCGGT
>CAZGIO010000156.1:0-4095 GCA_964525975.1 uncultured bacterium | reverse complement strand
TCTGGGTGGACGGCATGGAAGTGACGCAGTATACCTATTTTCAGCAGGTGGGCGGCGTTGAAGTGGATCCCGTGGCCGTTGAGCTTACCTACGGCCTGGAACGCCTTGCCATGTATATACAGGATGTGGACAGCATGTATGACCTCCAGTGGAACGAACATGTGAAATACGGTGACATCTATCACTCCAGCGAGTTTGAAAATTCAGTCTTCAACCTGGAACAGGCAGATGTGGAAACGCTCTGGAAGACATTCGAGAACAATGAAAAGGAATGCGTGAGACTTGTTGAAGCCGGGCTTATCCGCCCCGCGTATGATTTTGTCATCAAAAATTCCCATCTCTTTAACCTGCTTGAAGCCCGGGGGGCCATATCGGTCTCTGAACGTACTAATTTTATTGCAAGGATACGAAGGCTCGCAAGATCCTGCGCCATGGCCTTCAGAGAAAAACTGGAGGCGAACCATGAAAAATGACCTGCTCCTGGAAATCGGAATGGAAGAACTTCCCGCTTCCTATATGGAACGGGGCGCCGCATCATTTAAAAAAGCCGTGCTGTCGCTTCTGGATGATAATAATATAACACATGGCAGCTGTCAGTCGTTTGTGACTCCAAGACGGATCTCCCTGCTTATCAGAGAAACCGCCGCCGCGGAAGAAGACCGCGTGGAAAAGATGACCGGGCCGCCGAGAAAAGTCTGCGAAAAAGAGGGACAGTTCACTAAAGCGTATGAAAAATTTCTTGAAAAATATGATCTTAACAATGAAGATATACGCTGGGAAAAAACTGACCGCGGCGAGTACCTCGCAGCGGATGTGAAGATAAAGGGAAAAAAGAGAGACGAGCTCCTGAGGGATTCCCTGGAGGAGATCCTGGGCGGGCTGGATTTTCCCAAACGCATGCGCTGGGATGAAAGCGGTTTTCTCTTTCCCAGGCCGGTGCGCTGGATCGTGGCCCTTGGAGATGACAAGGTCATCGATATCGAAGCCGCAGGCGTCAGGTCAGGCAGGGTTACCAGTTATCTCCGGAACGGGGCGGTAACCAGCGGCGAGATCGCTGATCCCGATGATTATCTGCGCAAGATGGCGGAGAACAGGATCATCATCGATCCCGCTGAGAGAGAACGTATTATAAGAGAGGGCATCGATTCTGTGATGAAAGAGGCCGGCGCCGACAGCTATTACACCGAAGAGCTCATTAATGAAGTGAGCGGGCTCACGGAATATCCCCTGGTGCTGAAAGGGCGGTTTCACGAGAAATATCTGAAACTCCCGGCCAAAGTCATCTCAGCGGCCATGAGTCAGCATCAGAGATATTTCAGCCTCTATAAGGGGGAAGAACTCCTTCCTCTCTTTGTCTTCGTGGCCAACGGTTATTATGAGGATGCTTCTCAGATCATTGCGGGAAATGAGATGGTGCTCAGGGCACGTCTTGATGACGCCATGTTCTACTGGAACGAGGATACCTCCAGGACACCTGAAGAACTTCGCGAGCTTCTTGACAACATCACATGGATGGAAGGGCTTGGGTCTCTCAAGCTTAAGACCGATCGTGTGAGACAGCTTGCGTCTCTTCTTGTGAAGGACGATCCCCTTGCCCTTGATGCAGCCAGGTTTTCCAAGATAGATATCCCTTCGGAGATGATCAAGGACGGCAAGGAATTCACAAAACTTCAGGGGACCATCGCCAAATACTATCTTCTGGAGCATGGCGCAGGCGAGGAACTCGCAGAGATAGTGGAACAGCACTACTGGCCCAAAGTGTGGGGAGATAAACTTCCCGGGGAAAAAGCCGCCGCCATCAGCATCGCAGATAAGAGCGATAATATCACAGGGGCTTTTATCAAGGGGCTTATACCCTCGGGGACAAAAGACCCTTATGCCCTTAGGCGGCAGGCCAACAGTATCATCGCCATCATACTGGGGTATGAGGACGGTTCGGTGGATTTCTCCAGAGGGCTGCATGTTGAAGATGTTAACGCTCTCTTTGCAGCCTGTGCGAAACTCTATCCTTCCGAGGCTCTGGATGAGAACGTCTTGAACCAGATCGGCGATTTCTTTGAGGAGAGAGTGAAATCTCAGCTGAAAGCTCTTGATATGCCGTATGACATAGTGGATGCAGTCTGCGATACCCCCGGCACCGATATCAGGGTCAGGTATGAGAAAGCGTCTGCATTTAAAAGACTCTCCACTAAGCCGGAGTTCAGAGAAGTGGCCTCCACGTTCAGGAGAGTGAACAATATTGTAAAAAAAGCACGGGAAAAGGTGGATATGGACAGTCTTAGCGTGGATGTTTCGCTGTTCAGGGAAGCCGGGACCCGTGATATGCACGAAGCATGGAAGAAGACCGCTTCTGCAATAGATAACGCGGGTAATGATTATGAAAAGATATTCGACGCTATTATCGGGTTTAAGATGTCCGTGGACAGCTTTTTTGACTCCGTCATGGTTATGGATGAGGATACCCGGTTGAGAGACAACAGACTCGCCCTTCTGGCTGAAATAACAGCCAGGTTCGGTGAGATCGTGAACTTTGATCATATAGTAGTCGGTTAAAAAAAGGAGGAATTATGTCAAAAAAAGTCTATTTTTTCGGATCGGGACAGACCGAAGGAAAATCGGAGATGAAGAACCTTCTCGGCGGCAAAGGCGCCAACCTTGCAGAGATGGCCAATATCGGCGTGCCTGTGCCTCCGGGGTTCACCATAACAACAGAAACATGCGTGGAGTATTACAGCCATGATGAAAAACTTTGGGACGAGCTCAAGGAAGAAGTGCTCAAAAACCTGAAAAAACTCGAAGACGCAATGGAAATAAAATTCGGGGACAACAAAAACCCCCTCCTGGTTTCCGTACGAAGCGGCGCCAGGGTCTCCATGCCCGGCATGATGGATACTATCCTCAACCTGGGACTCAATGACGAAGCGGTTCTGGGCATGGCCGAGATAACCAACAACCCCAGACTCGCCTATGATTCCTACAGGAGATTCATCCAGATGTTCTCCGACGTGGCCATGGGCGTAGACGGCGACCTCTTCGAGGAAGCCCTTGATGATATGAAAAAGAAAAAAGGGCTGAAAGTCGACACCGAACTCTCAGTGGATGACCTTAAAAAACTTGTTGAAGAATTTAAAGCCATATATAAGAAGGAACAGGGCGAGGACTTTCCTCAGGATCCCATGGAACAGCTCTGGTCAGCCATCGAAGCTGTGTTCTCTTCATGGAACAACAAAAGAGCTATCCACTACAGAAAACTGAATAATATACCCGATGACTGGGGAACAGCTGTAAACGTGCAGACCATGGTCTTCGGCAACATGGGTGAAGATTCAGCAACAGGCGTATGCTTTACAAGAGACCCCGCCACAGGGGAAGGGGTGTTTTTCGGCGAGTATCTGATCAACGCCCAGGGTGAAGACGTGGTTGCCGGTATCAGGACACCTCAGCCTATTAATATCTCACAGAAGAAAAACGATTCAGAAGTATCTCTGGAAGAAGCCATGCCGGAAGTCTACAAACAGCTTGTTGAGATCTACCAGAGACTGGAAAAACATTACAGGGATATGCAGGATCTGGAGTTCACCATCCAGAAGGGCAACCTTTTCATGCTGCAGACCAGGACTGGTAAAAGAACAGCTCAGGCTGCCGTCCGTATAGCAGTGGAGATGGTGGAAGAGGGACTTATCGATAAAAAGGAAGCTGTGCTCCGTGTGCAGCCTGAACAGCTTGATCAGCTCCTTCATCCCATGATAGATCCCCAGGCGGACGTGAATGTTCTTGCCACAGGGCTGCCTGCCTCTCCCGGTGCCGCAGTGGGAAAAGTAGTGTTTGACGCTGAACACGCCTTTGAAGAGACCGAAAAAGGCGAGGACGTGATCCTTGTAAGACTGGAGACCTCTCCTGAAGATTCGCCAACGGGGCACAAACAGTAGTTGATGAGTTCATCTCTTCAGCCGAGCAAAAGTGGGGGCAGGCTTCATCCGTAACACTGTTGCTTCCTCACGGTTATGAGGGCCAGGGCCCTGACCACTCCTCCGGCAGGATCGAGCGATACCTGCAGTTGGCTGCTGAAGACAACATGTGGATTTGCCAGCCCTC
>CAZGIO010000155.1:0-4096 GCA_964525975.1 uncultured bacterium | reverse complement strand
GGAAGTCTTGTCTCTTCCTTATCCACAAATGGTTCGAGTCTGGGATCCACGGAAACTTCCACATCGCACTCAGGCAGTTTATAAGCCTGCCGTCCGTCTCTGCCGTAATCAAAAATAATTTTTTCCATGGCCCCTCCTTACTTCCCGCTCACTGCGGCTTCAAATTCCTTAACGAAGGCGTCCATCTCCTTCACTGTCCTTTTTTCAGTGACAGCGATGAGCAGTTCGCCTTTCTTTCCGGAATACTGATGTTCAAGTACAATGCCGGCGAGGAATTTTTTCTTTTTCAGTCTGTGTTTCAGTTCTTTCACGTCTCCGTCCACCTTGACGGTGAACTCGTTGAAATAAGGTCTCTCGGGATACGCTCCTGAAACACCGTTAAGAGCCGTAAGTTTCTCATAGAGATATCTGGCTTTCACGTGTGACTGAACAGCCACGTCACGCATGCCTTTTTTACCGAGAAGGGACATATAGACAGCGGCAGCCACGGTCATGAGGCCCTGATTAGTACATATATTGGATGTGGCTTTTTCCCGTCTTATGTGCTGTTCCCTTGTCTGATAGGTCATGACAAAGCCTTTTTTTCCGTTGTTGTCCTGTGTCATACCGATGATGCGCCCTGGCGCCTGTCTGATATATTTCTTTTTAAACGTGAACAGTCCCAGGTAAGGGCCGCCAAATGACATGGGGATTCCCAGCTGCTGGCCTTCCCCCACGACGATATCGGCGTCAAAACTGCCCGGCTTTTTCAAGAGAGCGCATGCCACCGGGTCAGCCATGACCACGAACATGGTCTTTTTGTCGCTGATGGAAGCTTTCACTTTTTCAAGGTCTTCCACTACACCCATGGCATTGGGATACTGCACGATCACAGCTGCGATATCAGAATAATCTCTATCCAGAGCGTTGTAATCTGTCTCGCCCTGTTTTTCATCGATATATACGATCTCCGAATCAAAGCCATAGAGATAACTTTCCATGACTCTCACCCAGTAAGGGTTGACAGTACGTGAGACAAGCACTTTTTTACGTCGTGTGACATGCATAGCCATGATCGCCGCTTCCGCCAGCGCAGAGGCGCCGTCATACATGGAAGCGTTGGACACTTCCATGCCGTAGAGTCTTGCTATCATTGTCTGGAACTCGTAGATATGCTGCAGGGTACCCTGGCTGACTTCAGGCTGATAAGGCGTATAAGCGGTGTAGAACTCCGGCCTGTTGAGCACCTGGTCCACTGCAGACGGTATGAACCTGTCATAAGAACCGCCGCCCATGAAGCAGACATAATCATCCGCTGTCTTGTTCCTGCCGGCGAGTTCTTTCATCTTTATAATGACTTCTGCTTCGGAAAGGCCTTCTGTCAGGAGCCTTTCTTTTTTGAAACGCGCTTTTGCGGGGATATCCCTGAAAAGCTTGTCCACTGAATCGTAACCCAGAAAATCGAGCATCTCCCGGATATCTTCATTTGTATGCGGTATATATGACATGTTTCCTCCCCCAAAAGGCTCTTTAAGAGCCCTCAGTCAGTCAAGAATCTCTTCATATTTTTCGGCGGTCATAAGAGCATCAAGTTCAGCTTTATCAGCCATCTCCAGCTCCAATATCCAGCCTTCGCCATATGAATCTGTATTCAAGAGTGCGGGATCATCTTCAAGCGCTTCATTTACAGCGATCACCTTTCCGGCGACCGGGGACATGACATGTGCTACCGCTTTTACTGACTCCACTTCCAGCGCTTCTTCACCGGCGTTGAGCTCAGAACCGATCTCAGGAAGATCCACGTATACGATGTCGCCAAGCTCTGACTGAGCATGTTCGGTTATCCCGATCCTCACAATGTTATTTCCCATTTCTTTCACCCATTCGTGGGTCTCGGTATACTTCATTTCAGCAGGTATCATCATACCCCTCCTTTCGATATCACGGCGTTGCAGAAAACGCCTTAAAACATCCATTTCAGCCTGACGCTGAAAAACATTATCATACGGCGCAGAGCTCTTAAAAAGAGGCATATGCCCTTGCGCCTTCACAATCGGAATATACACCCTATCAAATGGCTTATCAACGGAAATTTGCACTTTTAAGGTGTTAAAAGAATACTTTACGGCTCTGTTCATCTGCGCTTTTGCAGGGGATGAAAAACAGTCTCCCCCCCTTAGAGGGGGAGACTGTTTCATTCAGTACAGGGGATTGTCAAAAACCATGAAGAGCTGATTGATTTTGTCCAAAGATGAGAACATCGAAGATATTTTTTTCCTGTCAGGTTTCAATATCCCGTCAAGGCTTCCATCAAACACATTTATCATTACAACGATTTTTTCACGATCAGATCCGATAACAGAAAACATGGCCTTCATGTTCCTGAAGGCCTCAAAGGTCAACTCGTACAGATATTTCCCGCTTTTTTTATCAAAAACAGATATTGACGGTGATATTTTTTCAACGGTGAACCCATGATCGAAGGAGAGACTCATTGAACTTGAAGGAGCGTAAATATATTTAGCATCCACCGCCAGAGAATCTATAAGAAAATCACCCTGCGACTCGAGCCCGCCGCTTGTGGACAGTCCCCAATGGGGATCCTTCATATTAAATTTAATTTTTTTATATATAATCCTTTTCTTTTTCAGCGATTCATCATAAACTTCGATCCTGTAAGGCTGATCGGCCCAGCCTGTATAGATATCGCCGTTATCAGCGTCACAAGCCACAGCACAGGCTACATAAGGATCGTTATTTTCAGGAAACTGTTTATCCAGTCCCGGTATCCTGTGAAGCACCTGCCCGTTCTCCATATCGATCATCCCTATAAGTGTATAACTGAGGCTGTTAAACACCAGAGTATTTTCTTTTACAGCGCTGTTAAATATGAAACCGGTTTCTTTATCCAGCCTGAAACTGTCAATAAATTCACCATTCAGGTCAAATTTCGATAGACACCAGTTTCCAGTGTCGCATATATATATACCGTATTCATTCACATCAAGATTAAGTGGCCAAAAGATCTCCCCGGGCCCTTTACCCCTGTCCATGGAGACTTTTCTTGTTGTTCTGCCGTCAATAGAATTGAAAATCACATTGATGGTTTCCGGATATCTCTGCATATAGATGATCTGATTGTCAAACATGGCTATCCGCACACTGCCGAAAATAATGTTTTCAGGCTGCCAGACATGGCGGAGAGTCATCTCGACTGTGCCGTTTTCAGGTTCACTGCCGTTATCAACCCCTGATCCCGCACAAGCTGATAAAATCAACACCACAATAATAAACAAGTAAAATCTCCCCATGGATATTTCACATCCTTCCGCACTTGATCCTTTAAAATAAAAGATCATCAAATATGAGATTTAACGCCCCACATTTTAACATCAACGGTGAATTTCCTATCAATAGTCTCACGCATCTTATCATTAAACACTTCTTTTTAAGAGGTGCCCGTGACAAAGTCCTCATCTCTGTCTTCATCCGGAAACCCAGACGTCACTTTCAACAAGCGGGAAAGAGTTTACCGGCCCTTCCCGCAGGGCCGGGTATTGAATCAATAGAGGGGATTATCCATGACAAGCACGAAGTTCTGATCTGACTTTGTCCTGCTTTCATGAAGGGAGACATCTCCATCCAAATAATCTTCCCCTATCTTCTCATTAAAAACAGTATCGGCGGAATAGACAATAAGGATTATCACATCCTCGTTTGCCTCTTTCAGCGTTATGGCGCCTTTGAAGTCATCCAGCAGGCTGTTTTCGAGTTCATAGAGATATCTGCCGCTCTTTTTATCAAATACGCAGACAGATCCCTTGAGTCTGTTTGCCACGGGATCGCCTTTTTCATAGAAGAAGGAACTCTCATGTGAAGGGACGTAGATATAATTTTCGACCACGGCCATGGACGCGATAAGAGCGTCACCATGTACATCGGAGTTTCTCTCACTGATAATCCACTCAAGGGGAACGACATCATAATCGACTTTTTTAAAATATGTCTTTTTCAGTTCCATCCCGGGGCCATATACTTCCACTCTGTAAGGAGGATCCGCACGTCCCATAAACACTTCATCTGAATCTGGGTCAAAGGCCACAGCGCCGCCGTAATA
>CAZGIO010000154.1:0-4114 GCA_964525975.1 uncultured bacterium | reverse complement strand
TATTACGCCGCCCGGGACCTCATGGGTATGCTGGAACCAAAAGAAAAGGAGATCCTGGAAGACCTCTCCCTCTACAGGGACTTCAGCGGCCAGGAAGCCTTTAAATAATAATTCCAATCAGGGGGGATTCTTCCCCCCTTTTTTTTATTTGATTTTATTTCTTTTTAAGATATACTGACCGAATGGTCGTATTTTCCCCGTTTCGTTTATTTAATATTGAGGAGGTTTATGAGGGTAAGAGTATATTTGTTGTTATTGTTTTCGGCGGTTCTATTTTTTGGCTGTGGAGAGAAATCATTTAAGCTCCAATTTGAAAAAAAACATGATGTATTATCTTCAGGTTCGATCTTTGACATCACCATGGGCCCGCAGGGCGCTATCTGGTATTGTGATCTCACAAACAGTGTTATCGGCATACTGGGGGGAGAAAAAGTAATTGAGGCTAAGGGTAAGGGGCCCGGGGAGCTGATGTTTCCTGTAAGGATCGAGTTTGAAGGCGAGATCCTCCATGTCCTTGAGGCAAATATCGGCAGGCTTTCTCTGTTTGATAAAACAGGCGATTTTATTGATAACTATTCCCTGAATCATAATCCCTTTGACATGGCGTTTTTTAACGGCCGCATGATGCTCACATACAGGTCGGGTCTCTGGGAAAAAGAAAACTATATCGATTCCTTTAAGCTGGGGACAGCCGCTGAACTGAAAGGGGAATACCTGAGCCCTGAAAAAATACCCGGCAGGGATGAGGCTTTTGTATTCCGCGCCATCATTGAGAAGATGAATGACAAGCTTATTGTGGGGATTACTAATCCGGAGATGAAGATATCAATTTTTGATATTGAAGACAGCTGTCCGGCAAGGGGAAAAAATATTACAAGAAAAAACAATTATCATTACAAAAAACCGTTCAGCAATATGAATGAACGAAGACTGGAATACATATCTGCAATATCTGATATTGCCGTGGATGAGACTAACGGATTGATATTTGTGGCTGAATCCCGGGGATACTGGGAGTATCTTAAAGAATTTGACTGGCTGCCCCGTATAGCGGTTTATGATGAAAACGGTAAATTCCTGGGTACTTATCAGGATGAAAGGATGGTTGAAAACCCTGAAAAATTCGGGGGTATGAGGCTCGCCTGCGATGAAAACAGAAAAAAGCTTTATATGCTGTATCAGGGTAAAGGCGCTGTTATATATGAATACGGTTATGAATGAACATGATTAAATCATTTTTACAATTGACTTGAAAAAGAGGGCGTCCTGGTTTATATTCCTGATATCACATGAGTTAAGGATTAATAATAAACAAACGGGAGAAATATGGAATTTCAGGACGCCCTTGGGTATCTCAATTCATTTATCAACTACGAGAAGAAAAAGAATGTGGTCTATGACGAGGATCATTATAACCTGGAGTCGTTTAATGAACTGACGAAGATATTCGGACGGCCTCAGGACGCCGTGCCATCTTTTCATGTGACAGGGACAAAGGGCAAAGGGTCTGTGACTGAATATATCAAAAACGGCCTTATGGCCTGCGGATACAAAACAGGGTGTTTTACATCTCCGCATATCGTCAATGTGCGTGAGCGCATACGCCTCAATAATGAGATGATCAGTGAAAAGGAATTTGCGCGTATAACAGAGATCATGAAACCCGAGACCGGTGACCGTGAGAAAAAGTACCGTACTTTTTTTGAATTGATCACTCTTATGTCCTTTATGGCATTCAGAGACGCTCAAATGGATTACGCGGTCTATGAAGTGGGCATGGGAGGCCGTCTGGACAGCACAAACGTTGTCATGCCCGAGGCATGTGTCATCAACACCGTGGCTCTGGACCATACGGAGACACTTGGAGACACCCTGGAAAAGATCGCATTCGAGAAGAGCGGTATCATGAAAAAAGGCAGGCCTGTGATCATCGGGCCCCAGAAAGAAGAGATAAAAGCATATCTGAAAAAACGGGCGGCGGAGACAGGGGCTCCGGCGTTTGTATACGGCGAGGATTTTTTCGCCGAAGATGACGGTACCGTTGTGATCAAGGGCGCTGAATACGGCCCCTTGAATCTCAAAATGCCGGGCCGTCGTCAGCTGGACACCGCCGCCTGCGCCTTGTGTTCTCTGTGCGCTGCGGGACTGTTCAACGGCAATGAAGACAAGATTATCCGGGCTATGGAAAAGACGGTCATCAAAGGGCGCATCGAGGTCTTTGAGAAATATGACCGCATCATGGTCTTTGACACCGGGCACACTGCGGAATCAGCTGCGATCCTTTTTAAGACGGTAAAAGGACTCTACCCTGAAAAAAAGATCTGGTCGGTGACCTCTTTTTCTTCGGGGAAGAACATAAACGCCATGCTGAAGACTATTAAAGAGGCGGGCACGAAGGCTATCTATACCGCCAACTCCTCTTTCAGGGCTGAAGACCCCGAAGCCATGGCGGAGATAATCGAACCGTTCATGGTCATACGGGATCCCGCGGAAGCCGTTGAGAAGGCGCTGGAACTTTCGACTCCCGGTGATGTTATCGTAGTACACGGGTCATTTTATTTAATTGGAGATATTTATGAGCGTTTCAGATAAAGATAAGCATACCGCCCTCGGGGATTTGTCTGAACCTGAACTCATAGAACAGGTGAAAGCCGGAAGCGTCAAGGCATTCGACGAGCTGGTGGGTAGATATTCACTCTTTGTGATGAAACAGTCCCTGGGCCTTGCAAGAGATGAGACCGTGGCGGAAGAACTGTTTCAGAACGTCTTCATCACGGTATATTACAAGATACATACATTCAAGGGAGAGTCGGCTTTCGCCACGTGGCTTTCCACTGTGATCAGCAATGAGTGGCGCATGTATCTCAGACAGATCGTTAAGAAGCATATTATCCCAAAAGAGGAGGAAGAGCTGGACCGCATGGAGCATACGGAAAAGGATGACCTGGATGAGACCCTTGAGTTCAGGGAGATCTCCGGAAAGATCCATGAAGCTATCAAGGAGCTTCCGGACCATTACGCTGCGGTGATCCGAAAATTTGCCATAGAGGGAAAAAGCTATGAATCAGTGGCTTCTGAGCTGAAACTCACCAGGAGCCAGGTAAAGAGCCGTCTTTTCCGCGCCAGGAAGATGCTGGAAAAGATACTGGAAGAATACTTTAACGAATAGGGGGCATATGTTTAAAAAATTCATGTTTCCAAGACATTTCACTGAAAGTGTGCGCAGGACCAATATGGTGCTTATTGCCATTATCGTGATCATAACGGCGGGATATATTGTGCATCTCAATTACGGCGGTATCAGCCCCTATATGAATTATGCGCTGGTGGCGGGGGTGTTTCTCCTTTTCCCTGTCTTCAGACTTTCCAAAGCCTATCTGCGGTATTCAACAACGAGGATCATACTGGATGAGGAGTCAATTAGCAAATATGTGCCCGGCAAGGGAAAGGTCCGTATCAGATACAGCCGTGTCCGGGAGATGGACAAAGATGAGAAGGGGCTATATATCGATGGAGATAAGAGATATATATTTATTGATTCGAGGATTGAAAAATTTGAAGAATTGTGTGATGATATAGCAGGAGAAGTTGAGAAGAATAAATCAGAGGGGGAAACGTGAGAAGATTAGTCCTGTTACTGTTTTTTTTAGCCGCGGCGGTCTCCGCTGTCTGCGCTTTTTCAGGGAAAGTGACATATATTGAGGGAAACGCCTATATCAACTATGCGCTGCCGGAGATCAGGCAGCAGGTGAACGAGGGTGATTTCATATCCACCACAAGGGGCAGGATCGAGATCACTCTGGAAGACGGGAGCGTTGTCCGGATCGGCGAGAATTCCCGGATATATTTCCAGAAATTGAGAAAAGAAAAAGAGAAAAAAAAGATCGGCATTAAAGTCGTCCTGGGACGCTTCTGGACCAAAGTAAAAAAACTTGTAAAGGGCGATGATTATAACGTGGCTTTCAGAACGGGTACTGCGGGAGTGCGCGGCACATCCTACAGGATCGACCAGTTTGCAGATGATTCAGCCATGCTCAATGTCTATACCGGTTCCGTTGAAGTGGCGGGGAAGAAACCCGCTGCCGGGGAAGACCAGATGAAGAACCATGACGTC
>CAZGIO010000153.1:0-4135 GCA_964525975.1 uncultured bacterium | reverse complement strand
AACAACAACGATGATCTGCAGGAAATATTAAAACAGAACAGGATCGTGCCGCTTTATTCCTATACAGAGGCCATAAAGGATACCATCGAGATATTCAAAAGGCCCGGAGTGGTCATCGACAATGTAGAGGTAAAACGTTATTCGGCCAATGCCGTGGATATAAATATAAACTGTTCCGCTTCGACTTCAAAGTTTCTGGATATAGCAGATGCGATTAACAATGCCGATACACTTATCGTACTTGAGACAGTGGATATGAACTATAAAGGCGGCGGCAGCGCGGAATGGGAAATAAAGATGAAAAGGTATTATAATATATGAGAAGCAGAGTGACGGGATTCATCCTTTTTCTGATATTTATCCTCGTATTTTACGGGAGCATCAGAGAGACAGGTAAAATAATGATCTCCGGTATAGAGTCAAACGGGATCAACAAAAGCGAGTTCATAGAGACCATAGATATCATGCTTTCCCAAATCAAATCCATACAAAAGAGAAAAGATGAGTTCAGTAAAAAAAGTTCTTCTGGAAGAAGTGTGAATATCCGTGTCTTTTATTTGATGCTTTCACCTCAGAAAGAAGCGGGAATATATGTAAACGGGAGAGAGTATCTTGTAAAAGAAGGTACTACTATCGGATCAAATATAAAGATACTTCAGATAGAGGAAAACGGTATCATAGCAGATGTAAATGAGAAAAAATATTATATTTCAAAGTAGAATCGGAGGTTGCTTATGAAAAGGATTGTTTTAACCGTGGTGTTGGCAGTTATCATGTTGACGATGGTCTCCGCTCAGACGGATCCTTTCGTCAGCTTCGAGGCCAACAATGCCCCGGTGACAGCTGTCCTGAAGAGCATAGCGAAACAGCATGAACTGAATCTCGTGCTGGGATCCGGGATCATTTCCCGACGGATCACACTGGATCTAAAAGATGTTTCACTGGAAGTGGCTCTAAATATGATATCCAAAGCGGGTGGATTCTCATATGAGAGGTTTGATAACACAATACTGGTGGATTCTCCTGAACATATAGGAACAAAGTTTAATGCCAAGATGAAGATCTACGAGCTTGATTATGTAAAAGCGGCTGATTTCGCCAATTCACTGTCAGGGATAAGCAATGTTGATATCAAGGTAAACCCTTCTGTGAATGCTATCGTGGTTTCGGCTTCTCCGGACATGCATATAGAGATCGCCAAGATGATACGGACCATCGATATAGCTCCCAAGCAGATACTCATAGAGGCAAAGCTCATCGAGATATCTGAGGACAAGCTGAGATCTTCCGGGATCAACTGGGACAAACTCACATCACAGACCTTTATTTTTGCAGAGGGCGCCGCGGGGATAACATCAGATGCAGGCGCCGCTCCTGACGAGATGGGATATGTGGACCTCAGTGAGTTTCCCGACTGGTCAAGGCAGCTCAAGTCTTTTCAGGCCACTGTCGATATGCTTTTGAACAAAGGTTTCGGGAAGATACTTTCCAACACAAAGCTTGTGGCCATGGACAATCAGGAAGCATCCATACATATAGGGGATGTGGTACCGTATATCATCAAGGATACCGACGGCGATGAGACAAGTTATCAGGTGGAAAAGGAGGAGATAGGCATAAAGCTGAATATCCTGCCCAGTGTCTCTTCCGACGGCAACATCACAGTGAACATAGAGCCTGAAGTATCGAATATATACGGATGGAAAGGTGAAAACGCCGATATACCCTGGGTAAAGACAAGGACAGCTTCCACACGTGTGACTGTAAAAGACGGGCATCCCATCATAATAGCGGGACTTCAGAGTGAAAATGAGACCATAGAAAGAAAAGGGTTGTGGCCCTTGTCGGAAATACCGTTTTTGAAGATATTCTTCACCTATAAAAAGAAGACTGTGAGTAAGACCGATCTGCTTATACAGATCACTCCACGGATAGTCAACGAGACAGATACTGATAATGACGCAAGCATGAAAGAGCTGGAAGAGAAACTGGAAAATATTCATTGATTTCCGTGGCGAGGCCCTTGAAAATAATCAGTGAAAACAGGGCAGCCCTGTGTGTCAGCGGGCTGCTTCTTGGATTTATCTCAGTCCTGCCCCATGCAGGGGCGTTTTTGTCTCTTTTTATATATATTCCGTTTATCAGACTCATAAAGAGCTCTGCCGGGAGCCGTGCTCAAAACTATTTACGTCTTTATCTATTCTCGCTGTTTTTTTATGCAGGTGGCCTTTACTGGATATACAGGTTCACTGTCGCCGGAATCATAATGGCAAGCGCTTATCTTGCGTTGTTCCCTCTGGGGACAAGGTGGATCTATGGAATATCAGGGAAACGAAGTATGGCTATACCGTTTGCCTGGACTCTGATGGAATCTTTAAAAGAGATAGGGCCTCTGGCCTATACCTGGAACGCGCCGGGATATATGCTTTCCTATCTTAAGGCCGCCGCGGGAAACGCATCCTGGGGCGGTGTGACGGCGCTGACTTTTTTTGTCATCTTTGTAAATATGCTGATTTCTGAGACAATCATGTTTAAAAAAAAGAAGGATGCGATGACATGCGCAGCGGCGATGATACTCTTTTTTGCAGCGGGATCTATTGCTCTGAAAGCACGAAGAGCAACCCCGGATGACATAAAAATATCAGCAGTCCAGCCTTCAGTATCTCTCTTTGAAAAATGGGATGAGGCGTTTATAAGAAAGAACATGGATCTGTATGAAAAATTGAGCGGGGAGGTACCGGAGGATACAGACCTTGTCATCTGGCCTGAGACAGCCTTTTCAGCAGGTATAACATGGTATCCTCCTGAAAAAGAGACTCTGAGGAGGATCATCGGAAACAGCGGGAAAAACACATCGCATCTTGTAGGCAGTACCCATTATGAAGGAAGTAAGAAGTATAATTCTCTTTATCTCATCGGCAGTGACGGGGCATATGTAAGATATGACAAGATCAGGCTGCTGCCTGTTGCGGAATATGTGCCCTGGGAGTGGCTCTACAAGGCGCTGAAAAAAATATATCCCATTGAATATAATCTCACCAGAGGGACCAGGGCAGAGCCTCTGAGGACCGAAAAGTTTTCAGTCTGCGCTGTGATATGCTTTGAATCCATGTTTGGCGGCCATATTGACCATATGATGAGACAGGGAGCCGATTTTATGGTGATCAGCACAAACGACGGATGGTTTTATAAGACACCGGCGCCCAGAAATCATCTACAGATGGCAGTTGTAAGGGCCATAGAACAGGACAGCTGGGTGGTACATTGCGCCAACAGCGGCATATCAGCGGTCATTGATAACAGGGGGGCCATAAAAGAGATGACAACCATGGATGAAAGGACCGTACTCAATGGACGTGTGGGAAGCAGGCAGGGTAGGGGGATATACTCATATATACGTATATATGTTGATTATGCTGTACCTCTGGCAGCACTCATGATCTTCCTCTTTTTATCACGACGGTCAGTGGGTGGGAAACAGTGAAGGGGTGTCTTTATACGCTCCTTATGACTGAGTTACCCGGTTTAGACAGCCCGGATGCAAGAGCCCCAAATAATCATTGAATAGATCATGTTTTCAGGTTATATTTTTCTGAAGGCGAGGGAATCAATGCAGTCAGGCTGAAGTCGGCGGTGAGACATGGGATTTGTTCTGTCAAATGTAAAAATAATCACTCATTCGGGTATAAGCGGAAGCTGTGACGTTGAGATAGACAACGGCACAGTGGTACGTATGGGCAAATCGACGGACAACAAGCGGCTGGACTGTCGGGGAGGGTATCTTATGCCTGGATGCATCGATATGCATGCACATCTTCGCGATCCGGGAGAGAATCCTGAAGATATAATATCGGGGACACGATCTGCTCTTTCAGGGGGGATAACCGCACTTGTAGCCATGGCTAATACAGATCCGCCCTGTGATAATATGCAGGTATACGATCACATCATGGAAAAGAGCAGAGAACACGGCTACTGCAAAGTGCTGCAGGCTGTTGCCGGGACAAGAGGACTCGCAGGGTCACAAACAGTGGATGAAGAGCTTATGAAGAAAAGCGGGCTGATCAGTGATGACGGTGTGAGTGTGGATGATGACAAAGTATTTGAATCTCTTCTGGGAAAGATCGCCGCCCTG
>CAZGIO010000152.1:271-4396 GCA_964525975.1 uncultured bacterium | reverse complement strand
CAGGACATCGACGGAAAAGATAATATCATTCGGGGCAATGTGGTTGATATCACCCTGGATATGCATGATAATATGTTTGTACTGGGCAACATACCATATTATATAACAAAACCCATTATTATGCATATGATCAGACACATAGACAACATTGAGCGGTCCATACTCATGGTGCAGAAAGAAGTTGGTGAAAGTCTCACATCAGTACCCGGCAGGAAGGAATATAACGGATTTTCAGTGCTCACTCAGATATATTTCAGAGTCGCTTTCATGAGAAAAGTGAAAAGGGGATCGTTTTTTCCTGTGCCAGGAGTTGATTCAGCATTGATATCATTGGAGAGACGCCCTGAAAAACCATACGAAAATATGGAAAACAGAGATCTGATATTTGAATCATTCAGAGAAAAACGGAAGACGCTTGCCAATAATTTGAAGCGTATAATTCCGCGGGATATTGCTGAAAAAGTTTTGGCTGAATGCGGCATAAGCTGTGACGCAAGGGCAGAGGAAGTGGCACCTGAGACCTTCAGGGAACTGCTGCTGCTCTTAAAAGGATATGGGGTGTGATACAAGATGTATTGGATTCATGATATTAACCCTGAGATATTGCATATTTACGGCCCGTTTGCTTTACGCTGGTACCCTCTGGCGTATATTGCAGGGCTGGCTGTAGCTTACTGGGGTTTTATGCGACTGAGTAAAAAGGGATATCTGAACATGACACGTAAAGAAGTGGATGATCTCTGGTTTTTCCTTGGTCTGGGAGTATTAGCGGGAGGCAGGATTGGCTATATACTGTTTTATGACTTTTCCGCATATATTAAAGCCCCGGTTTCGATATTCAAGGTATGGCAGGGAGGCATGTCTTTCCACGGGGGATTTATCGGTGTGATGATTGCTACTTTTATATTTTCAAGGATGAGAAAGATCAGATTATCGGATATTCTTGGAGCCGAGGCACTTCTGGCTCCGGCGGGACTCTTCTTCGGAAGGATAGCTAATTTTGTAAATGGTGAATTGTGGGGAAGACCCACAGACGGCTCATGGGGTGTTATCTTTCCCGAAGCCGGACCTCTTCCCAGACACCCGACTCAGCTTTATGAAGCATGTCTTGAGGGTGTGGCTCTGTTTTTAATATTATTTTTTATATTTAAGAAGACAGGCAAATTAAAATATATGGGTCCCGTATTCGGTGTGACATACGGCATATTCAGGATAATCATCGAATTTTTCAGGATACCAGACCCTCAGCTTGGTTATCTGCTGTGGGGATTTCTTACAATGGGACAGGTATTGTCTCTTGTTATGATCATCTTTTCATTGTTTGTGTTTGTAAAGATCAAAGGAGGAGATTATGAATAAGGTCGTTGAGATATACATGGGAAGCGATTCAGACTTAAGTGTGATGAAAGAGACAGCTGACCTGCTCAAGAAATTGAGGGTGGGTTTTAACATCTATATATTATCCGCTCACAGGACAACAGAAGAAGCCCTTGGTATGGTGAGAAGCGCTGAAAAAAGAGGCGTAAAGGTCATCATAGCAGGCGCGGGGAAAGCCGCCCATCTTCCAGGGGTACTGGCAGCTGCCACACCGCTCCCTGTAATAGGCGTGCCCATGAAGACATCTGATCTAGGCGGAGTGGATTCTTTATATTCAATAGTCCAGATGCCCACTGGCATACCGGTGGCCACAGTGGCCATAGGAAAGACAGGCGCAAAAAATGCCGCAGTGCTCGCTGCAAAGATATTGGCTCTCGGCGATCAGGATATACGCACCGCGCTGGATGAATATATGGCTAGCCTGAAAAACGATGTGCTGAATAAAAACAACCTTCTTCAGGAGATAGGTTACGAAGAATATCTTACAGGGATGTCCTGATGGAACCGTGCCAGTGGTATACTGAGACCATCGTGGGTTGGAAAGGCACCCGCGGGGAACTATTTATCACGCTGTTAAGACAGTTTTCTGAATTTATTTCCCCCCTGAAAGGTGATATGGCCTCTATACAGGATGAGATGAAGGCCTTTTTAAACATCATGTATGAGTTTGGGCTTTTTGCAAAAAAGAGAAATGAAAAAATATCGATAAATGGCACAGACACACTTGAAATTATATCCAATGGAGATACATTTAAGATAGTTGGCACCGAGGATGAGATGATCCCTCTTATCACAGCTATTACTGCATCGGTGCTGGAACGACGGGCTGAACGGCGTATGTCGGGAGAGGAGGAGGCGCCACTGGAAATCTTTCTATCATTGAATGGCAGGGGAGAAGGCAACAGTACTGATAATGCATGTATAGAGAACATAATTGGCGTCCAGTTCCTTGGAGAGCCACCTGCCCAAGGTGATTTCGAACCCCTTGTGATCTATCCTGTCGAGGGTTTTTCAGAATATGATCAGACACAAAAGACCGGGTATAAAACAAAAGGAAAAGTCTGGCAGTTTGATCTTTCAGACGGTTCAGGACAGCAGGTGAGCGTGCCCCTTACCCTTGATGATGAAAACGTGGTCTTTATTGAAGGAAGACATTTGGACAAGATAAGAAATATTACGGCGGGTTACGTCAGATGAGAGTCATCGAGACCACAAAAGGACTTGCATTTACTTACAGAGATTTTCAGGGCAGAAAATATATGTCCGTGAATCCTTATAAGGGGTGTGAATACGGATGCGGGTATTGCACTGCCAGGATACCCATGCGCATGGCCCACCCGGGGTGCCCGTGGGGTGATTGCGTGGAAGTGAGGAGCAATATAGCCGCAGAACTTGAAAAACGGGCATCAATAAGCAATCCTGTTTTTTTGTCGACTATGTCAGACCCTTATCAGCCCCTTGAAAAAAAATATGGCCTCACCAGATCGGTTTTGGAGATCCTGGCGGATAAGGGCGTCAAGACAAGGATCGTAACACATTCCGAACTTATTCTCAAAGACCTTGATATACTCAGGAAGATGGATGACATCGAAGTGGGGATATCTCTTTTCAGCATGAATGATTCTCATGTTGAGATATTTGAATCCAAACTGCCCATGAGTGACGAGAGGATCGAGCTTATTTACAGATTAAAAGACAATGGGATAAGGACATTTTTAAATATTGAACCATTTCTTCCGGAAATAACTCCTTTAAGGAGTCTTATTAACGTATTTGCAGATGAAGTGGATTTTATACGGATCAACAGCCCTAAATGGAAATCTGGCATGGTAAAGCGGTATCTTTTTGACAGCATCAAGGTGATAGCGCCGGAGATGTATGTGAGGTATACCACAAAATATCTAAATGGATCAAAATATTTCAAAGAACTTAAAGCGACATGTGGGAGTGATTACCCGGATATTAATATGGAAATCGACATAGATCCCTGTTTGCGTTGATACTATGTCATGAAGTGATTATAATTATAAAAAGGGGGATGTTATGATCAAGAATATCCTGTGTATGCATGAAAGCCAATATTTCATAAAAGCGCTTGCCAATATCCTGCTGAGTTATGATCTCTTCTCATCGGGATTTACTAATAGAGATGATGCGTATGAGTTTGCCGCGCAGTTCAAAAACAACATAGATCTTATTATAGTGAGTGATAAGATCGGTGAGAAGGACAGCGGTTTTGAGATGGTCAGCAGTATGAAGAAAGAACTGGGGCTTGGATGTCCGGTCATAGGGCTCATCGGGAAACTTACTGAAGACGTCATCGATAAAGCCCGCATGGAAGGCGTGAACCTTCTTCTTCCTTCAGGTGTGGACGAGAAATCACTTATGGAACATATAAGGAAGTTTGACAGTCTATGGGAGGCAAATAACCCAAGGTCTGTGATACTGGTGGATTCACAGGATTACAGACTGAAAAAAAATCTGTTCGAGCTAAAAGGGGGCAATTTTTCGGCTACGGGATTAAGCAGCGCGAAAAACCTTGTTCGCACTGCCATAGAAGAGAGGCCTGACCTGATAATATTGAGTGATGAGATTACTGATCCTGATATCTTTGAGGCGGCGCGGGGATTGAAATCAGACAAACGGACGCTGAACATACCGGTGATAGTGCTGTCAGATAATATCACAGCCGACCTGAAGAGAAAAGGCGTGCTCCAGGTGACGGCCACCGTTCCCATGGATTGGCAG
>CAZGIO010000152.1:0-241 GCA_964525975.1 uncultured bacterium | reverse complement strand
TGGGTGTCTGATGTGATAAACAGGCTTGATGAGAATAAATTCAAGACGGGAATATTTTTCACAGCATATCCTATCATGGCTCATATCGTAAAATATCATCTGGCCATGGAGGGATATGATATAATAGACACAGCAAATTGTTCAGAGGCCCGCCGGATGATAAGATCATCTGATATAGAGTTTAGACTTGGTGATATTTCGTCCCATATAAAAGCGTTTGAGTTCTTAAAGGACGTGGGTG
>CAZGIO010000151.1:0-4415 GCA_964525975.1 uncultured bacterium | reverse complement strand
CCAAGAGCTTCTCCATATATATCTCCAGGAAACACCTCTTGAAAACTTAGCGGCGGATAGTGTCTCCATGGAGCTTTCTTCACGCACGCTCACCGCGTTTCTGGGAAAGACAGGATCAGGTAAGTCCACACTCATACAGCATTTTAACGGCATACTCCGCCCCACGGGAGGAACGGTGTCAATAGACGGTATGGATATAAACACAAAAAAGGGAAAAGGCGGTATCACAAGAAAAGTGGGGCTTGTCTTTCAGTTCCCCGAACTGCAGCTTTTCGAAGAGACGCTCTATGCCGATATCGCTTTCGGCCCCAGGAACCTGGGGTGGGATGAACGGGAAGTTGAGGATTCAGTATACGAGGCAGTGGAGATGTTCGCGCCTGAACTGTCAGCGCGCATGGATGATTCCCCGTTTGAACTCAGCGGCGGCGAACAGCGCAAGGCTGCGCTGTGCGGCATCATCGCCATGAAACCCGATTATCTCTGCCTTGACGAACCCACGGCGGGTCTGGACCCCAGAGCCAAGAAGGAACTCTTCGCAGGGCTCATGAAGATCCATGAGTCGGGGAAGGGCATCGCATTTATAACACACGATATCAATGACGCCGCGGAATACGGAGACAGGCTTCTCTTTATGGATTCGGGAAAAGTGGCCCTGGATATTCATTCCCGGGAAGTGGCGGAAAAAAGCGAGGAGCTTATCCGGCTGGGTTTCGCTCCTCCGGACATATATCTTCTCTCTGACTATATCAAAGATATCACAGGGTCAGCCCCGGGACTGGGAAAAGAAGCTCTTTTCGCTTCAATTGACAGGATATTAAATAAAAAAAAGGGGCGGAAAGATTCCCGCCCCTGATCTATCAGAGTCTGCCGGTGACGTTCTTTACTATTCTGCGCCGGTCTTTTTTCACTGTCTGAAGGATGGCTTCGGCCTCCGCTGAGACAGTGCTCCTGAATGCCTGATCTTCAATACCCGGCAGGTTTATGCGGACATTGAGATATGCGCCTTCAGCCGCTGACTCCGCCATGATGGCTGACACCGCCGCATCGGAGAGAGCGTTGCTGTTGCCCTTTTTGGCCGCAGTCTCGGCCAGCGCACATAAACGCGCCGCGGCTCTCAATGTCTCCAGGGGTACCATTGTGGCGTTCTTTGCAGCCTCTTCCATGGCCGCGTTCTTCGCCGCTTTCTGTTCATCTGTCTTTCCAGGCATCTTCATGGCCGCCATAAAGCAGTTGAACGCTTCGGTGTCCTTGTCAATAAGGTCCAGGAATACCCGTTTGAGTTCCTGCGCCTCTTCTGAAAGAAGGGTCATGGCCTTGTTGTGCCGCTCATATCCTTTCTTGCCGTGCGTGAGGTTGGCCACCATGGAGGCCAGTCCCGCTGATAGAGTTCCCGCCAGGGCAGCCACGCTGCCTCCCCCTGGGGCGGGGGAATCATCTGAGAGTTCATCGGCAAAAGAGGCTATGTCCATGTCTATGAGCCTGCATCCCTTTTCGGTGATGCGGTTTTCTATGATCTTCTCATCGGGGCAGAATTTGACGGTGTCGTTCAGTCCCAGAGAGAGGATGGCTGTGTGTATGATCTCTTTCTCGGGGATGCCTGTGTTCTTACCCTGTTTGCGCAGGTAATGTTTTCCGGCCAGGAGAAGAGATTCCTTTGGGACCAGGCCCACGGCTTCGCTGCCGGTGACTCTATATCCTCTTTTTTCAGCTTCTCTGCAAACGGTGTCAAATGCGTCATGAAAATTTGTTATCTTATAGTTTGTGAGGTTCATGGAGATCTGCGCGTATCCGTACTCATCTATATACCAGCCCACAGCCTTGCAGTTCTTAAGCAGCCCGGGGACTTTCAGCGCTTTGCCCTGTTCATCCCTTATGATGATACCCTTTTTGTCACGCCTGGCGCGTCCTTTTTCCCTGATGGTGAGCGCTATGTCGTGGGCGGCTTTTCTGTCCCGTGTGTTGAGGTTGATATTGTAGGCTAAAAGGAATTCTCTTACGCCGATGACAGTGGCTCCCGCCTTGGGATTGAATGAAACAGGTCCGAAGTCCGGTTTGAATGAGGGGTCTTTAAGTTTCCCCTCCAGGGCTTCATATTCACCCTTCCGGATCACAGCAAGGTTCTTTCTCTCGGGGACAGTCGCGGCATGCTCGTAAAGATAAACGGGGATGTCCAGTTCTCTGCCCACCTGTTCACCGATGGCTTTTGCCAGCTCCACACACTCTTCCACGGTCACTCCTGAAACAGGTATGAGGGGACAGACATCTGTTGCGCCCATGCGCGGATGAGCTCCTTTGTGGGTTGTCATGTCTATGAGCTCAGAAGCTTTTTTTATGGCTTTGAAGGCAGCTTCCTTTACACCCTCCGGAGAGCCCACAAATGTTACCACAGTCCTGTTTGTGTCTTTGCCGGGATCAACATCAAGAAGCACCACGCCTTCTGTACATCTGATCTCGTCTGTGATCTGGTTGATGACATCAATGTTGCGTCCTTCGCTGAAATTGGGGACGCATTAGATTAATTTACGCATAGTACGCACCGCCGTTTTATTTCTAAGTTGAATATATGTATCAGCCGCCCGCTGTCAAGGCTTCTTTTCGGCCATGGCCATATTGACAAACACACCCCTTGTGATAAGATTAGTACAAAAAAGGAGGGCAGATGGAAACCATCAGACTGCATGACACTTTAACCGGCGGGAAAGCGGATTTCAAACCACAGGAAAAGGGAAAAGTGAAGATGTACTGCTGCGGCCCCACCGTCTATAATTACATACAAATCGAGAATGCCAGGCCTTTTGTCTTCTTCGATATTGTGAGAAAATATCTGGAACACGGCGGGTATGATGTGACCTATATCCAGAACATAACCGATATTGACGATAAGATCATAAAAAAATCAGCGGATGAGGGGATATCCTGGGACGCGGTATCAGGAGAGTATGCAAAGGCATTTCAGGAGGATATGAAAGGGCTCAACATCAGCGCCCCCACATTTTCCCCCAGGGCCACGGAGCATATAGATGATATGATCGCCCTTATAACTGCGCTTGAAAAAAAAGGGTTTACATATGTCACAGGAGACGGCGTCTATTTCAGAGTGAAGAATTTTAAGGGATACGGCAAGCTTTCAAAGAAAAACCTCGAGGACCTCCGCGCGGGAGCCCGCGTGGGCGTGGATGACAACAAAGAGGACCCCGCTGATTTTGTGCTCTGGAAGTTTTCCAAACCGGGAGAACCCTCCTGGGAAAGCCCCTGGGGCCAGGGGCGTCCCGGATGGCATATCGAATGCTCTGCCATGAGCTCCCGCTATGCCGACGGGACCCTTGATATACACGCGGGAGGGGAAGACCTGATCTTTCCCCATCATGAGAATGAGATCGCCCAGTCTGAGGCGGCAACGGGGAAACCATTTTCGAGGTACTGGCTCCATAACGCTTACGTGAACATCAACGGCGCGAAGATGAGTAAATCTCTGGGCAACTCCAGGACTGTGCGCGAGCTGCTGAAACGGTATCCATACCAGGTGATACGCCTGTTTATCATATCCGCCCACTACAGGAAACTGCTGGATTTTTCCGACGCGGTGATCAATGACTCTGTGAAAAAATTCGAGCGTCTCAAGAACTTCCTTTTTGAGTTTAAAGACGCTGAGATGAATGAAGATGACGGTTTCATCAGGGATTATGACAAACGGCTTAAAGCTTTTATGGATGACGATTTCAATACATCCGGAGCCGTGGGCGTGATGTTCGAGGCCGTGGCCGCTGTGTATAAAGACCGCGATGAGAACCATGGCGCAGCGGTGGTGCGGTGGCTCAGGGACTGGGACGCCGTGTTCGGCATACTGCCCGCAGAGGAAGATGAGGCAGGGGGGGACTGGAAAGCTCTTGCGGAACTGCTCATGGAGCTGAGGGCAAGAGCCAAGAAAAACAGAGACTTTGAGACCGCCGATCTCATACGGGACCGGCTGAAAGAACTGGGGATTATCCTCGAGGACACTCCCCAGGGCACCCGGTTTAAAAAAGCGTAGATCATATCTTATGACCATGGGCGCAGAGACAGACTCCGCGCCTTTGTCTCATTTAACTCTTTTATAACAGATATCTCACCAGCGGCGTTTAATTGGCTGCGGAAGCGTCTGATTGTCTCCCGGCGCTCTTGCGAATACATTTATATGCCCTATAATATGAACATCTTATTTGAAGGGGGACCATGAAAAAACTGTTTGCTTTGAATTTTATATCCCGTTTTCTGTTTCTGCTCATCACACCGCTCTTTTTCCAGTATTTTGCCCTTGGTTTTATATGGCATTCCATTTACTGGGGCGCCATCACCGTTGTGGTCATGGTCTGGGGACTATTCATACTCCTTTCTTTCCTCCTGGGACGCATAGGATGCGGATGGTTCTGTTTCAT
>CAZGIO010000150.1:0-4454 GCA_964525975.1 uncultured bacterium | reverse complement strand
ACTGATCAGGCCTTTCCTCGATGAACCTGAGATCAAATGGCTTGAGACAATGACACAACCACTGTAACTAACACAGGGGGCGGTTATCCGCCCCTTTTTTTATATCAAATGGATTGATTAAGCGGGACTGTGCTCTGGAAACTGCCTTTTAGTTTAGACCACGTATTCCTCTCCCAGGCTCCCCAGTTCACAGATCTCATTTACCCCTAAAATTTATTAGTATTGTATTATAAAAGTTCGGCCACGGATTAAAAACAGCAATAAGTAATAAACATCCATTCATGGGGGTTCCATGAGCTTTGCACTCAGAGCCTGTTTCAAATAAGAACGAGCTCTCATTTGGTCACAGTCTCAAAGTGCTTCGTTCATCTCCGATGAATTATGGATGTTTATTGGGAAGCAACCTGATTTGGATTCGTATCCAGCATTTGTGTGAATATGCAATCAGCTTTTGTAAACGTATTACTATCTTTCTGAATATCTGTTGATATAAATTACATGCAAAGAAGCATAATGCTTAAGTACTGGATGCAGAATACAAATCCATGAGTTTCCGTATTGCATACTTAATGAAGGACTAAAACACCGCAGGTGTAATATTCAAAACAAGACGGGAAGGGAGAACAATTTTAGCCCCGATGTTTTCACTTCATCGACTTGTGAATGAATGAAAAAGAAAAGACGCAGTCTTTTTATGGTCTTCATTAAGAACTGTTTAAAAATCCGTGTAGGAGGGACATGGGTGTGGAATCCGTGTAATCCGTGGTTTCATTTAAATAACATTTCCTTAAAATTTTCGGATTTGAATCAAAATCTGTTATACATGACTACCGAACGGTTCACATCTGGTGAACCTCTAAAACGCCATTAGTCCATTTACATGTAAATATATAACAAGTTAAGTCTATCAAGGTGAACCATACCAAACAGAAAGAATCTGTCTACAAAGTTGTTTTTAAAGGACTATTATCTATCTGTCAATGCGCTGCGGGAATAACCCGCTTTGAAAGGAGGGGATATATGTCCACTGTCTCATGGCTGCTGAGGGAGATTGGAGGTTTTATCAAAGATGATCTCTGGTTCATCATACCGGTGCTGCTGTTCATGGCCCTCTATGTTGTCTGCGATATAAGACACCGCCGGGAGATGAAAAAACTGTTTGCAGAAGCTAAATATGAAAGGATTGAAAAATGAAAAAGATAATGATCGCACCTCTGCTGATAATACTGTTATTTACAAACGCAAATGCCAAGTCAGTGGGAGGGGGATTGGGACTCAATGTTTTTGATGATAGCGCAGGCGGTGATTTTCTTCTCTGGTATAGCGGAGAGAGGCATTTGGGCTGGTTCGTCTCATTTAATACCAATTTTAAGAATAAGGATCAGAGAGATGATTTTTACAGCTCAATCGATGTGTCTCAGTCAGAAGGATGGGGCGATACACTGGAAAACTCTGCAATGGCGCTTTCTTCATGGAGTGTAGGAGCCTTGTATGAGATCTCCAAGGGATTATCCGCATACGGAGGCATCGGATCAGGAAACCAGACGGAATATTTTCAATATTGTGATGACACTCATATTCTCGGAGATGGAGGCAAATACTGGATCGAAGGTAAATCGGAAAGTGCGCTAAATCTATCAGGCGGTATTATGTACAGATTCCCCGGTCGAAGCTTTGCAATATTTTTCACCGGAAACACGTATCCACAGGCCTTTGCCGCCGGCGTGGGATTTCTGGTGGATTGGTGAAAAGGAGGTTTATATGAAAAAAATCACGATCTTTATATTAACATCTGTACTTGCCGCCGCATCATTATCCATGTTTATCGCTGGCGAAGGCGGATTGATGCTTCTTATGACCAGACTGGGCCTGATAGCGTTCTTCTGCATAGCGTCACTTGCCGTTGAGAGATATCTCGATTCAGTCAAGTTGAAATATGCAGGCTGTATGCCCGCTGATATACGCATAAGAGATACAGTGATGAAAGTGAGACATTTGCGGAGAGAGATCAAGAGTGTAGAGGTCGAGACCATGCTGGAACCGGTCCTGCCGTGTTCTCTGAAGGATGTGTCCGTCTGCTTCAGTTCGACTTTGGATGAACAAACCTATAGTTTTTACGGCAGTGTTGGATTATTGGATGATGGAACGAAAGTAAGGCTGAAATCAGACGATTATACTGAAACTCTTCTCCCTGAGGCTGACGATTTTAAGCTGTTGGGCGGGGTCATGCATATGGAATGCGAGTTTACAACGGCTTCAGGAGAACGGATGAAAAAAGTCTACAGGCTGAAACATAACAACGAATACAGAAATATAAAACTGCCGGAGAATATTCAGGAAAACATCGATAAATATATATTGGTGGATCTCTATTATGATTCCTGGATGATGATAGTCTCACAGGATTCTGAGGATACCCGGATGACGATTGGAGAGTGATTTAATAATAAGAAATAAGGATACTGAAAGGTTGTAATGTATGGTTTTAAGTATTATAATTCACTGGAAGGCTTGATGTCATGAAGTGTAAAAAGGGGGCGGAATGTCCGAAACAAGGAAATCTCTCCTTATACTCATTGCCACGGTTTTTGTGTCGCTGATCTTCTTTTACATGATCTTCACGCATAATGTGATCACCAAAGATGGTATCGTGGTGATACCGAAACAGACTATGTCCTATAAGTTCACCATAGTGCATATGGACAATATCCTTGAATGTTACAACTGCCGTGGTCTTCCCAGTAATAAAAAATGTGATGCAAGGATCTGCTATATCATTTCAAAACTGGAAGAAAAAGGCCTCGTTGTTAAACTCACACGTGTATGGTAAAGAGGGGCTTACATAACCCCACGAATTTATCAGGATGAACTAAGAAAGTCAGAACATAAATTCCGGAGCCCCCGGGTGCCGGGTCATCCATGTGATATTAAAAACAATCACGTGGCTTATAATTTGTAATTGCTGTTTTATAATATATAGCTATGTGGAAGCCTTGCGGATTCCTTTTCCTTTTTTCTCCTTTCCCGCAAGGCTTTTTCCACATATAAAGAGATCAGTTCCCGCTGACGTTGAAAATTTTGTTAACGTTTCTAGAAATGACGCATGTTTATTGAAATACACTATGTTTAATTGGAGGTATGTATGGACAATAATAAAATAACGTTTACCTTTGGAAATATATTGGCCATGATATTTGTCTTCCTCATGGGAAGAGAGACTGCTAACAATAATCTTCCATTCCTTCTTCTGGTGTTTTATATAATAGTTGCCGCATTGATCACATATTTCTTTGTGACTATCATTGCAAACTCCTCCCATAGACAAGGCGCGAAGGAATTTTATGACAGGTTTATTGAGAAAATCAAACAATTGGATGATAAAGAAAAATTGAATGACCGGAACGACGGCATTAACAAAGATAAATATGAATTGAAATAGGGTGGGTGTATAAAGTGTAGACCCGGTCCAAAATAACAAAGTAATACCAAAGAATACTGAGTGGTTGAAAACTTTCTTTAATGTACTATAATAAATGTGAATATATCTGAGGAGGGTTAGTGAAGCGCTTTTTCACGCTGTTTATTCTGTTTTGGTCAATTTTAGTGACAATCACTGCAGATGATCTAGATGAACTAAAAAAGAAAGCCGATGCAGGGGATAGAAAAGCGCGGGAGAATCGTGTATTGCAAACGGCTGGAAACGGTGAATATGGGAAAGCAAATGAGTATGCCCGGAATTGCGCAAAAGAAGGGCATTGGTATTCTCAAATGCACCTTGCATTACATTATCAAACAACTGATTATGCAAAGTCAAAATACTGGTTCAGTGTTTGGGCCACAAATCCTGAAATTGTTAGGGAAAGCGCCCATACAACAATAGGGACCTTCTATGAACCTTTTTGGCGGGAACTGAAAGAAACTGCGCCTGAACTCTTTCTTGAATATCGATATGTGCACAAAACGGAACCGGAAAACCTGCCGTTGATGGTCCGGCATATCAACGCCGTGGATCTTGACCATGTGACTGCGACAAAGAGACCGGTGTATAAAACAGACCGTAAAAGATTGAATGAACCGGTAACCTTCAAGGAACCTGAAAAACCCGAACAATCGCATATGACTTATCACCCGGTTAAGTTCTATTCAAAACCGGTGACAGATGAATCAGGCAATGAAAACCTGATCATGAAGATTCCCGCATACGCCTTGCTGGATTTTATTGAAAAAATCGAGCTTCCCAAGCCTGTAGAGATTAACTGTGATGGTCAAATCCAGAAATATACTCAATGTTATAAATTCATTTATGAGCGTCAAACAGGCTATATATTTGATCCTATCTATAATAGAGATAATATTCCTCTGATAAATAATGATTGTAATGTTGACAACCATTATGAGTTCTTTGTGCCTTATGCAGGTTATACAGGTACTGTAAGTATACCTTATACAATTTG
>CAZGIO010000149.1:0-4473 GCA_964525975.1 uncultured bacterium | reverse complement strand
CTTGTATGAAAAAGAATTTACCCATGCGGGCAGTTTCATGAAGGAATGGGAAATACACGATGCGGTGAATGGATACTCAGGCCCTTCTGAATGGGTGGTTGAAAACGGAAAACTGATCCAGAAGTCCAATATCTACAGAAGAGGCGTGAACGAATACGCCTATTATGAGGGGACCCATGCGGCATTGAGGACGGGAACAGACTGGACCGATTACGAATACAGCGTGGATTTCAGGATATATGGTGATGACGATGGAGTGGGTGTGCTGTTCAGATATCTGGACCCTGAGCATTTCTACCGTTTTATCACCGTGCAGGACCCGGGGAACAAGGGGCCGTTCAGGCGTCTGCAGGTGAGAGATAAAAAAGGTTACAGGACCCTTGCCGAGGTGAAAACAGGCTATGATTCCTCCAAAGCGCATACGGTGAAGATCGTGGCTGTGAAAGATAGCATCAAAGTATATTTTGACGGGAAGATGATCTTTGACGTAAAAGATGACACATATTCCTGGGGACGCATCGGCGTTCAGTCATATGCGGAACAGCCGGGTTTTTATAATATAAAAGTCATAAAAAAGTAGTATATCCCAGTAAGGCGGGCTCAGCCCGCCTTGCTGATATTAGTTCACGATAATATTTGCATATTTCAAGAGAAATATCTTAAAAAGAAACAATAACATGATGATTACCTGGATAAGACCATAAAAGTCTATTCAGTGTACTTGATAATCATCGTTTGGTGTTAAATACTTGTATAATCATTACATCCTGGAGAGACAGAGACGATGCTTCAGCAGAAGGGGGTTGTTATGAAGTTCAGAGTCTTATGTATGTTGTTCGGGGTAATTATTTTCAGCGCTTGCGGCAGCGGCGGCGGTGGAGGTCCATCACCTCCATCTTATTCGGAAACATGTCAGACAGCATGGTCATATTATGAGAGCGGCGACTATTCAAGCGCTGTAAGCGAGTTTCTTGAAGCAGGTGATATGGAAAGCGGAGATGCGGAATACAGGATCGGATTGGGCTGGTCCTACATAAGATTGGATGATCTGACTGCTGCTGAGACGCAGCTTGATTTTGCAGCAGGCCTTCTCATTGAAGATGATCTGCGGGTAAATATCGGGCTTGCCTCGATAGCAATAATGGAAAATGACGCCGCAGCAGTAGTGACTCTTCTTTCAGGTCACGTGACTGGAACGGATGGCTGGGTCCATGACCATGATCCGGAGATCGATGCGGTGGATCTCCATAATCTTCTGGCGGAGGCATATATTATATCAGGCAACATTGGAGATCAGTCAACTTCCGCGGTAAATGCTCTTGATGCTTGGGGACAGCTGAAGAAGTCACTTGAACTGGATTCTTCCGATTCTAAAGCCGATGAGCTGTATGCTCTTCTTGGAGGTGACTGATATGAAGCGGTTGGTCGTTTTAATCTGTGTACTTATTTTCGTTAACGTTTTATCCATCGCACAGACACCTTTGTCTTTCTCTGACAGCGGGGAAGTATTTACAGGGTTATATCACTCACATGCAGCCTGGGGTGATTATGACGGAGATGAAGTGCTGGATTTCGCTATTTGCGGTAAAGATGCGTCGGATAATATATACTTTAAGCTTTATGACAGTTTTAAGGGACATTTTACTGAGGTGACCACAAGTATTCCAGGGGTGTATGATGGTTGTGTGCAGTGGACTGATTATGACTGCGACGGTGACCTGGACCTCTTTATTACCGGCACTGCGAATATTGCCGGGACTGCGGGTTTAACGAAGATCTATGAGAACTCCGGCGGTTCCTTTTCTGACAGCGGTATAATATTCCCACAGCTCATGGAATCATTCGGCATATTTGCGGATTTTGATAATGACGGCGATGACGATATTGTTATTGCCGGGAATGAGGATGGCGATGATGCCCTTTATTTTTATATAAACACAGGCGGAGATTTCGAGGACAGCGGCAGGAGTGTCACAGGTATTATCAATCCGTCATTATTCACCGGAGATTATGATGCTGACGGAGACTGCGACCTTGTCTGTTCAGGAGGAGATGAATATGGCAATACACGCTTGTATTTGTATAAGAATGTAAATGGCGATCTTTCGCAGCAGAGTATATCCATCACTGCCCTTGAAGAGCATTCAGATGTCTCTTTCTGTGATTATGACGGCGACGGTGATCTGGATATCGCCGCATCGGGAGAGACAGGAAGCGATGAGTTTACCACGAGGATATACAGAAATGATTCAGGTTCCTTTACTGATATTGAAGCGGGATTATACGGCCTGAGACATGCGGATACGGACTGGGGCGATTTTGACAATGACGGTGATTATGACCTGATGATCTGCGGCAGAGCCAACTTCACAGAAGACCCGGTGACGAAAATATATCTTAACGATCTTGGAACCTTTATTGAATATTCACATACATTGCCAGCTGTTTTCAGAGGCGGCTGCTCCATAGGTGACTATGACAAGGACGGGGATCTGGATTGCCTTCTTACTGGTGAAGATATAAATGGAGACCCAATTACAGGGTTGTATGTGAATTTGATATCTCTTGTGACCAGTCCTCCATCAAAAGTGACCGGAGTCTCTCTGAAACAGGATGGCAATGATATTATTATATCGTGGGACGATACAACGGATGATCACACGCCCGCAGGGCTTCTGACGTATAATATATGTGTGTCAGAGGTGTCCGGGAACTGCACATTGAAAGCACCGCTTTCCGATATTATCTCAGGAGAAAGAATGGTCATTGCCCATGGCAATGCAGGTAATGTCTCAGAATGGCGCCTCAAAGGATATGGGGCGGGCAATTATTACGTTGCAGTACAGGCTGTGGACGGATGCTACAAGGCGGGATATTTTTCCAATGAACAGATGATCACGATGAAGGACTATTATGAGACAGACATAGATATGCCGGGATTAAAGAATGGTGTAGCAAGAGCAGGGGATATTGATAATGATGCTGATTATGAAATATTTCTTGCGGGAAATACCGGAGCAGGCACTCTTGTCTCAAAAATATATGAAAATTCAAACGGGGTATTTTCCGAGACTACAAATCCAGTTCCCGATACCACATATGTCACCGCCGAGTGGGGTGACCATGACAATGACAACGATATAGACCTCTTTGTGGCGGGATATTCCAATGACCCGGAGCAGACCGAACTCTATGTAAATGATCATGGAACCATGACATCAGGGACCAATTCATTTACTGATATGACTTACTCACAGGCAGACTGGGGTGATTATGATTGCGATGGTGACCTTGATCTGATACATGCCGGCTGGAACGGAAGCGCTGAGTATGAGACGATACTGTATGAAAATATTGACGGGGTGCTCACGGAAGCGGAAGGCACACCCTTCAGGGCGCTGTTTAACATGGTCGTGAAATGGTGTGATGTTGACAATGACGGTGATCTGGACCTGCTCTTCGCGGGGAATGAAGATGCTTCCACCTATCATGCATATACCTATATCAACAATAACGGTACATGGGTGGAGACATCAAACGGTTTACCGGCTTTGTCAAACGGTGCCATGGATATATGTGACTTCGATGATGACAGTGACATGGACGTGATCATAACAGGTTATGCGGTCTCAAGTTTTCATACATACCTGTGTGAGAACCAGAGCGGTACGTTTGTGCTGCATGATATCGGCGTCGATGGATACTCATACAGTGAAGTGCGGTTTGCCGATTTTGACAATGACGGTGATGCTGATATTGTAATATGCGGCAAAAGTTTTTCCGCATCGTTTATTAAGATCTACCATAACAACGGTGGAGTGTTTACGGAAGTTTATTCAGCTTCTACAGGGCTTAGTATGGGTGGCCTTGACCTTCTGGATTATGATAACGACGGAGATATGGACTGTATAGTCACCGGTACAGACGGGACAAATAATTTTACGTATCTCATCGTAAATGCCACGTTGAACAGGGATGAAAAACCAACACCGCCCCAGGTGCTCACTAACACTGAGATCATAAACAGCAGCACTGTGCTCAACTGGTCCGCGGGCAATGACGACAACACCCCCGCGTTCGGCCTCTATTACAATATCTATGTGGGGACTTCACCGTGGGGAAGCAGCGATCTCTTCACCCCCATGGCGGATATGGAAGAGGGAGACCTTAAGGTATTCAGAACGGGAAACATGGGAAGCAGGAACAGATGTTATCTGGGAGATCTTGAACCGGGAACCTATTACTGGTCTGTGCAGGCTATAGACAAGGGTTTTAAAGCGTCTGTATTTGCTTCTGAAGGCACATTTACAGTAAGTGAACATCTGAATATGCCCACAGGTATAGAGTCTGATTATTCACCTGCATCAGGGGTGGCTCTCTCCTGGATTGATAATTCGACAGGGGAGACCGGTTTCGAGATACACAGAAGCACAGACGGATCCGTATATTCACGTGTCTATACAACGGGCCCCG
>CAZGIO010000148.1:0-4482 GCA_964525975.1 uncultured bacterium | reverse complement strand
TTATCGGTGAAGTGGAACAGCTGAAAAACGTGAGAAACACTGAATCCAAGCTCATAGGTGGTATGAAAAAAGAGGGCAGAGATGCTTCAGAGCAGATGGAAAAAGTGAAGCAGATCGGCGATAAGATAAAAGAATATGATGATGAACTGAGAAAGATAGACAGCAGTCTTCGTGAAAGACTGCTTCTAATACCAAATATACCCCATGAGTCTGTCACACCAGGGGATACAGAGGATGACAACGTGGAAATAAGGTCCTGGGGAGAGATCCCCAGATTTGATCATGAGGTACGGGACCATATGGAGATCGCAGGTGCCGGCGATTGGATCGACCTCGAACGGGGAGTGAAGCTTTCTCAGGCCAGCTTCACCCTCTACAAATCATTCGGTGCCCTCCTTGAACGGGCTCTTATCAATTTCATGCTCGATCTCCACACGACGGAGCACGGTTACACTGAGATCCTCCCGCCCTTCATGGTCAACAGACAGTCGATGACAGGAACAGGTCAGCTTCCAAAGTTTGAAGAGTAGATGTACAGGATAGAGGGTGAGGAACTCTTTCTTATTCCAACCGCGGAAGTGCCTCTTACAAATATCTTCGCAGGTGAGATCCTCTCTGAAGGACAGCTGCCTGTAAAAGTGACTGCTCACACTCCCTGTTTCAGGAAAGAGAAGTTCTCCCACGGCAAAGATGTAAAAGGCATCATGAGGCAGCACCAGTTTCATAAAGTGGAACTGGTAAGGTTCGTGAGGCCCGAGGACTCATATCAGGCCCTTGAAGAGCTCCTGGATGACGCCGAAGATATACTGCGCCTCCTGAATATTCCCTACAGGGTCATGTCCCTCGCTTCGGGAGACCTGAGTTTTTCATCAGCCAAGACATATGATATTGAAGCCTGGGTACCTTCACAGAACAGGTACAGAGAAGTATCTTCATGCTCCAATTTTGAATCATTCCAGGCCAGGAGAGCCAATATAAAATTCAGAGACAGCAATAATAAGAAATCATATGTGCATACATTGAATGGCTCGGGGCTTGCCGTGGGTCGTGTGATGATAGCGCTGATAGAAAATTGTCAGGAAGAAGACGGCAGCGTGACTGTCCCTGAGGCTTTGAGACCTTATGTGGGGGGCAGAGAAAAACTTGCTGAGAAGAAAGGTGAATGATATGTGGAAAACAGATGAGAAGATCATCAAACCGGCCAGAAAATATTTTTCAGAAGATCTTAATGTGGAAAACTGGGATGAAGTCGAGAAGATCCTCAAGGATATGGAAGATGAAACGATCACTTCAGAGAAGTCTTTGAGAGACTTGATAAAAAAGGAATGCGAACTTTCAGGGATCATTTCTGAAAAGATGGCAAGACTCTATATAGATATGACAAGATTTGCCGATCAGAAGGAAAAATCTGAGAAATTCAATGCTTTTTATTCCGGGGTAGTGTCCAGGACGGAACCGTATTCCTTCAGACTTAAAAAAAAGATAGCCCATTCTGAATATCTTGATGCTCTTCCGGAGGATGAGTTTGCTCATTATATCAGGATCATAAAAAATGACATGGAGATATTCAGAGAGGAAAATATCCCGCTGAAAGTGAAAGAAAATGAACTCTCAAATAAATATGGCGCCATCAACTCCAGACTGACTGTGGAGTTTGACGGGGAAGAAAAGACATTGTCTCAGCTTTCGGTTTATTTCAAGGATAAAGACAGGACCGTGAGAGAAAAGGCCTGGAGAATGCGTACCGAAGCCATGGCCCGGGTAAAAGAGGAACTGGATACCCTTTTTGATGAGATGAAGGCTCTTCGTCATGAGCAGGCTCTCAATGCCGGTTTTGAGAACTACAGGGATTATAAACATAAGGCCATGGGACGTTTTGCTTATACTCCGGAAGACCTACATGATTTTCATCGTGCCGTGGAAGAGGAAGTCGTACCGTTTCTGCGTGAGCTGTCCCTTGAGCGCAAAGAGACCCTTGGCCTGGATAAACTTCGTCCCTGGGATACCGAAGTGGATCTTGGAGGCAATACTCTTAAACCCTTTGAAAATGCGACGGAATTTGTAGAGAAAGCGGTGAAGGTACTGTCTCGTGTGGATGAACAGTACGGGAAAAACCTTAATATGATGTATAACAGCGGGCTCCTTGACCTGGAGAATAGAAAGGGAAAAGCTCCTGGAGGGTATAATTATCCCCTGATGGAGACAGGCGCGCCCTTTATCTTCATGAATGCCGTGGGGCTCCAGAGGGATGTGGTCACACTGCTCCACGAATCCGGACACGCGATGCATACATTCGCGTCAAGGCATGTGGATGTCTCACCGTATCAGCATACACCAAGTGAAGTGGCTGAACTTGCTTCCATGGCCATGGAACTCCTTACCATGGAACAGTGGGACGAATATTACAGCGATGAGGAGAGCCGCATGAAAGCCATGAGGGACGAGCTCGAAGGCACGCTGAAATTTCTTCCCTGGTGTATGGTAGTGGATGCGTTTCAGCATTGGATATACACAAATCCCGGGCATACAGTGAAAGAAAGAGACGATTATTTCATGTCACTCATGAAACGTTATGATACCGGCGTGGACTGGTCAGGGCTTGAAGAAGAGGAAAAGCTCAGATGGCTCTTCCAGCTGCATATTTTCGAAGTCCCGTTTTATTATATTGAATACGGGATGGCTCAGCTTGGCGCGCTTTCCATATACCGAAATTACAGGACAGGCGATAAGAAAAAAGCCGTAAAGTCATATGACGAATTTCTGAAACTGGCTTATACAAGACCTGTGAACCAGCTCTATGGTACTGCAGGGGTCCAGTTTAAATTTACCGGTGAACACATAGCGGATATCGTTGATTTTGTTAAATCAGAACTCAAATCGCTGAAATAATATAAGGGGGAGTTTATTTCCCCCTTTTTCCTTGACCATCGTGCATTAAATAACATATGATATATATATCATAAATTGGAGGTTGTGCAGATGTACAAATGGTTGTCTCAGATCTTTCTTTACTCTCTTTTGCTTACTGCTCCGCTGTTTTCACAGGGGACGTTCAGCTTATTGAACAAACAGAACCATCCGGAACTGGAGTGGAACGTCTATGAGACGCCGAACTTCAGGATAGTATACAGTACAGGGCTGGAAAAAAGCGCTGCTGAAGCGGGTATTTACGCCGAAAAGGCATATCTTTCACACGTGAAGAACCTCGGTCTCTATTTTAAGGATAAATATACCATATTTATCTCTGACATGGATAACATCGCAAACGGGATGACTGTGCCAAAAGGCTATTTTTTTATCTGGATAAAACCTGTCCGTTTTTCAGATTATTTTTCGGGGGCGGACCCCTGGCTTGAAAAGGTCATTGCACATGAGATGGTGCATGCTCTTATATTTGAGAATACAAGGTCATGGTCTGATATATTCATCCCCAACGCCTTGCAGGTACCCAGGGATATCCATGAAGGGTACGCGCAGTTTTTTGCAGGGGAAAGTTGGGGAGTCAAGAGGGGGGATCAGTGGCTGGCGGAATCTGTCTGGTCTGGACATCCTGAATGGGGAGGCGGGGGAAAACTCGTATATGCCAGAGGATTTTCCCAGATAAGGTATCTTTATCTGAAGCCAGAAAACAGAGAGAAGATGGGGCAGCTATTTTTGTTCAGAGACGGGAATAAGCTCTATTCTTTCAAGAAAAGTTTTAAAGATACATTCGGGATGACGGTGAAAGAGTTCAGCAGACAGTGGAAACGTGATATTTCAATATATTATAACTGGATGGCGGGTATCTCCGAGAGGCCTGAAGACATAGGGGAAAAAGTGCTGGATGACAATACTTTTCATACCATCATGAGGATCAAGCCTGTTAAGGATGGTTATCTTGTCCAGGGAGTAAAAGAGAAAGAATATCCGGGTGTAAAGGTTTATCTCAGTGACAATAGGATGAGAACAGCTGAGTTGATAGCTCAAAGCGGGATAATCGGAAATATATCTGAATACAACGGCAGGGTAGTCTTTGCCCGCAACCATTATGGCACACATGGCAGTATCGTCTCGGATATTTACATGTATGAAGATGGAAAGGAGACAAGGCTCACGTCAGACTCCGACGCATTTGATCCTGTTGTGACACGGGACGGCATATATTTCCTGGAAAACTCCTTGGACTGCGCAAGTATAAGAGAGCTGAACGGTGATCTGATTTATCAGGGCAGACCCGGCGAGTATATTTATGACCTGGAAAAGGACAACAAAGGAGAGAGACTGGCTGGGGGGATAGTGGATACAGATAAACGCCGGTTCGGGATCATATTGAGTGATCTGAAAAGCCATGAAAACACTATCTTTTATCTGGATGAGAAGGCAGTCTCACCGGTATTTTCACCTGACGGGAAACAGATCTATTTTGTATCCTATGGGATCTACAGTTCACCTCTGAAAGTATTGGATCTTGAAAGTGGTGTGATCGGGACTGTAACGCGTCAG
>CAZGIO010000147.1:3761-4500 GCA_964525975.1 uncultured bacterium | reverse complement strand
ATAGGAGTTGCAAATGCTCCTGTAAGGACTACCATCCCTGTTATGATTGAGAAGAGCTGGATAGTGGTCTTCACTTTTCCGCTCCATACAGCTGCGATAACTTCCCCCTTCTGCAATGCGGCATTTCTGTGTATTGTGACTCCTATCTCTCTCACAAGCATTATAAGTATGGGATAGATTGAAAACAACCCCATGTAATAGAGCATAAAATACGCTGAATACACCAGCAGTTTATCTGCAAAAGGGTCCCATATCTTTCCAAAATCACTCACCCATCCGAATTTTCTTGCAAGATAGCCGTCCAGATAGTCTGTGACGGACATGAAAATGAACAAACCCAGCCCTATCCATATCATATCTTCCTTAGAAAACAGATAGAGATAAACAGGCACCAGAAGTATTCTAATAATCGTTAAAATATTGGGGATGTACCTCATCTATAATCTCTCCTTCCAGATCGTATTCATAACTTTCAGTTATTCTGACTTTGTAAAACGAGCCTTTTTCAGCATTCCCGCTGAGAAACACAGCTCCGTCTATCTCAGGAGCGCTGCTCCATAACCGGCCTTCCTCTCCTGATACATCACAAAGGACAACAGCTTCCCTATCCACATAGGAGGAGATCCTTTCACTGTTGATCTCACGCTGCAGACTCATCAAAATATCCACGCGTTCATCCTTCTCTTCCTGTGATACCGGGTCTCCCATTGAATATGAGCTGCTGAGTTCCTGCGGGGAA
>CAZGIO010000147.1:2499-3751 GCA_964525975.1 uncultured bacterium | reverse complement strand
ATGGTCGAGCCTTGACTCTTCCACAAATCTCATGAGGTTTGAAAAATGCCTTTGTTCCTCTCCGGGATAACCTATGATAAACGTCGTCCTTATGGAGGGTGTCGAGAACCTCTTTCTTATGAGGCCTATCTTATCCTTTATCAGCTCTATGCCGTAACCCCGGTTCATGGACTTTAAAACCTCATCGTCAGCATGCTGCAAAGGTATGTCAAAATAAGGCAGAAATCCATATTCTTCCACTGCGTCAAGGAATGATCCGGTGATCTTCCTTATATCCAGATACATGAGTCTTTTCCATGGCACACGGGATTCTTTCGCACTTTTCATCATATCCCTCAGTGTCTCTCCAGTATCTTGTCCGAAACATGATGTGCTCTGAGAGACAAAAACCATTTCTTTTAAAGCCTTGTCTCCTGCAAGCTGTTCTATCTCCCTCTGAATATCTTCTATCTTACGGCTTCTCAACGGCCCTCTGATCCTTGGTATCGTGCAGTATGCACAGCCAAGGTCACATCCGTCTGATATCTTCACATAACGCACATGCCTGTCTCCCAGTGGGACGCGTTTGTCATATGGTCCTGTAAAGCCCTGTCTCTTCTCCGTGATCACGGCCTTTTTCCCTCTGATCATATCCGGCAGCTCATTGAACTCCGCCGGTCTGACCCAGATATCTATCTCAGGTATGGATTGTTTCAGTTCTTCCTCATAAAGCTCTGTTATACATCCCATCACCGCAATCTTATAATTGAGGGACCGCTCTTCTCTCAGCTGTACATACCCTAATATATGGTCTATGCTCTCTTCTTTGGCAGAATCGATAAACGCACATGTGTTCACAAGCACCACGTCAGCATCTTCCGGTCGTCGGGCTATATTCCAACCTTTGTGAAGAAGAAGCCCTGCAGCCTGCTCTGAATCCACTGTGTTCTTATCACAACCAAGAGTATCGATATAAAAGCGCATTATTTCATATCCAGATGATAAAGTCTTTGATAGCTGCCCAGGGAAAACAGCCCCTCTCCGGCGCCTGTCTCTCTATATTCAAGCAGCTGATATACGACGATATTTCCACTGTGAAAATCCACTGTCAGCCTTGAGGGATATCTTTTGTCCTTAAATTCCACACGTATCTCACTGATGTCTCCGGTCTCTTCGCTCTTTGAAGAAAGCCTGTATTGCCCTTTCTCCTCCTGAACAAGAAAAAGTCCATCCATATTATCCAGCATCATAAAGGGGGATACGAATATTATAT
>CAZGIO010000147.1:0-2489 GCA_964525975.1 uncultured bacterium | reverse complement strand
GGCTATTTTCCTTGGGGTCGCATACTCTTCAAAGATAAAATGAGACTAGTCGAAGCTAATTACGACTTCAAGGAATACACTGAAATAGAAACTACAATGGGTACATATGATGACAATGACAAATCTGAAGTAGTTTTCAAGGCAGATATATTATCAAGCATCATAAAGGGGGATACGAATATTATATCCTCCAGCCCCCCCTGCACCAGTTCATCATCTCCAGGTATATAGTCGGAATATCCTCTGCCGTTTGTTATGATGACCTCGGTTTCAGGGTACACATATTCAACTCTGAAACTGTCAGGGGCTTTATACCACATATGTCCCTCATATTCACCCTGCAGAGCGCCTTCCGGGGTGTATACCCTCTGTTTGAAATGCATGTAGACGATATTGCCGGAGTTGATCTCTCTTGAAAAAGAACGCAGCGGTCCCGCTGCACAGACATCTTAAAAAACGGAAAATATTAAAATAAAAATAAGTAATAATCGTCTCATCGCCATCAAATGTAGTCTTTCAATGTCCCTATGTCAACAAGAATATTCCTGCCCTTTGACCCGCCTTCACGGTCGATCAATCCATCATCCGCCAGGCTGTCTATGATCTTGGCAGCTCTGTTGTAGCCTATGCTCAGTTTTCTCTGAAGGGCTGATGTAGAGATTGTAAAATCCTGTGTAAGGAGCTTATTATATATGATCTGGAGCACTTCAGGATACAGATCATCCTTGTTTTCCACTTGAAGGGAAATTTCCTTGTCCTTCTCAAAGACTTTTTTAAAGTTATCTGCCCCTTTCTCCAGGTTCTTGAGATATTGCACTGTCTTCGTTATTTCCGGCACTGTCACCAGAGCGCCCTGTCCTCTTTTTATCTCCCCGCTTATATCCAGATAAAGGAAATCTCCCTTGCCCAGAAGCGTCTCAGCCCCGGGGCCGTCCAGTATGATCCTTGAATTGATCTTCGTAGCGGTCTTATACGCCACCCTCGACGGAAAGTTTGCCTTGATGGTGCCTGTAATGACATCAGAGGAAGGCCTTTGTGTGGCAAGGACAAGGTGTATGCCCACAGCCCTCGCCTTCTGCGCAAGGCGTATTATCGCAAACTCGACATCCTGACCCGCTGTGACAAGAAGATCCGCCAGTTCATCGATGACAATAGCTAAGTAAGGCATCTTTTCCTCTTTATTGTGATCGTTAAATGACTGTATGTTTCTGTGGCCATGGTGGGCCAGAAGCTTATAACGCCTGTCCATCTCATATATAGCCCACTTCAATACAGCTGCGGCTTCCTTCGGTTCCACGATCACGTCTGTGAGCAGATGCGGAATGCCGTTGTAATATGGAAACTCAAGCCGCTTGGGGTCGATGAGTATCAGCCTGACGTCTTCATACGTCGCTTTATACAACAGGCTCATGATAATCGTATGTATACCGATACTTTTTCCGGACATTGTGGCTCCCGCAATAAGGAGATGGGGAAGTTCCTCGATGTTGATTATCACCGGTCTCCCGTCCATGCCGCTTCCAAAACCCACAGTTAGCGGTGACCGGGACTTCCGGAACTCTTCTGTCTCCACCAGTTCCCGCAACGATACAAAAGTCCTGTTGTCATTGGGTATCTCAAATCCCACAGTACCCCGTCCAGGCAGAGGCGCAATAATTCTTATATTTGATTTTTTCATCATAAGGGAAAGATCTTTGTCCACAGATATGATCTTACTGACCTTTGTGCCCTTTTTCACATCCACCTCATACATGGAAGCCATGGGTCCGATCTCCACATTTATAACATTCCCTTTTATGTCATATTCAGCCAGTGAGTCCTCTAGAAGCTCAGACATTGTCTCAACATCTTCCCTCTCACTGCTTTTCTCTATGTATCTCAGTATCTCAAGAGGAGGTATTGGTTCAGTGCCTTCGACCATCTTCTCTCCGATGACCATATCGCCTTTCAGTATTAGTTCTCCTGTTCCTTCATCGTCATCAGAGACAGAAACAGGAGAATCGGCAGTGCTGAAATATTCAATATCATATGTGAGCTCATCTGCGCTCCCGTGACCTTCCTTCGACACGGGGCCAGAGATCTTTTTCATTTTTTTAACATGCCTTTTTTTTGCAGGTACTATCTTTCCTGCGGATCTTATTATGCTCTTCATAGTGTTCAGAGGGCTCTTCCCGAATATTATCACAAATGAATATAATGCTGAAAGTGCGATTATGATATATAATCCCGGTTCTCCCAAAAGCATGGACAGCTTTCCCCAGATCCAGATAAGCACAGCTCCCCCCCAGTCATATTTATTTCCCAGGGTTATTCCCTTTGCCTGCAGGAGCATGGACAAAAAAAAGAGCGATATCATTATATTGATGATCCTTATTCTGGTCAGACGCGATTCTTCGGGCAAATAGCCGTTGATCCCGCACATGGACAGTGACAGGACCAGAGGAAATGAAAAATTACCGAAGATCAGTATGACATAATAGGATACATAG
>CAZGIO010000146.1:0-4537 GCA_964525975.1 uncultured bacterium | reverse complement strand
ATCCTGATCCCGTAGCCCGCCCTCGAGTGGTGGGAATGCGTCACCACGGATCACCGCTGCTGTGATTAATGGCGGGCCCGCCCGGAGGCGGGCCTTTTACTGTCTATTCATCATCATCGGGGATAGTCTTGCGCCGTTTCCGGGAGAATTTTTTATGCGCTTTCCTGTCCCGTTTTATCCGCTCTTTCCGTCTGAGATATTCCAGCTCTCTGACCATCTTGTAGTAGTTTGCCAGCCGTTTTTCAGAGAGTGTCCCCTCTTCTACGGCTTTCCTCACTGCGCATCCCGGTTCTGTACCGTGTGTGCAGTTTGAGAACCTGCACTGCGCCGTGACAGCCAGGACATCTTCGAACAATCCGTCAACAGTGGAGCTATCAGCCCAAAGCTGTACAGCGCGAAGGCCGGGAGTGTCTATGATAAGACTACCGTTATCCAGCTTATACATCTGTCGTCTTGTGGTTGTATGGACGCCCCGTTCGGAATGCTCTGATATTTCCCTCACTTCCGCATGGGCATTTTCACTGATCCTGTTCAGTAGCGATGATTTTCCCACACCTGAGGAACCGAAAAAGGCGTATGTCTTCCTGGGAAGAAGGTAGTCTTTTAATTCCTCCACTCCTTCGCCGCTGAGCGCGCTTGTGACAATAACAGGCACTCCAATGGCGGAGAGAGTCACTGCCTGGATCACAGGCTCCCTGTCGGGGCAAAGGTCTGCTTTATTTAGGATGATTATGGGCAGACATCCGGAATCATAAACTGCAGCCAGATATCTCTCAATCCTGCGCACGCTCATATCCCGGTTCATGGCGGTTACTATGCAGGCGTAATCAATATTTGCCGTAAGCACCTGTTCATCCACAGCTTCGCTGCCCGCGGCGTTCCTTGAGAACTTGCTTTTCCTGGGAAGCACCGCCCTTATAAGGCAGTCCTCGTCTTTCTGCAGATATGCAGCCCAGTCTCCCGTTGCGGGTTTTCTAAGAGGCGCGATCTGCTGGTACTTCTCAGCTTCCAGGTTTTCCCCCACGCCCTCTTCGATCATACGTGACACCACTGCTCTTTTTATGCCGTCTGAAGTGGCCAAGAGACACCCGTTCCTGTCAACTGCAAGCACCCGTCCCGGCTTATACTGTTGTGACAATCTTTCCCCGTAATATTCACTAAACTCGTTAAAATCCTGTTGGACTTTTTCATTCCAGCCGTATTCATCTAAAAAGTTACTATTCAAAACAATACCTCCGTAAAATACACAAAATAACACAATAACAAATCTTGAAATAATGTCAGAATTCCGGCAATGAAACCGGCGGAGATATTAACGAAGCCTGTAATTCAGGTCAGTTGAGACTATTCTCCGGAGCGGTACCTGCGGGTTCTGTGATTGTAAAAGACATAAAACCACCTCCTATTTTTATACTATGACACACTTGTATTAAAAAATGTTTCAGTAATCCTGCTTTTTAATATTTTTTTCCATCACGATGATATCCACAGTGGACGCATCTCTTTCCCAGACACCTCTTTTACCCGTATCGCGAAAACCGGCTCTTTTCCAGAAGCCCAGAGCGCTGGTATTGTCTTCAAGCACTCCGATCCTTAAGATCTCGATGTTTTCCGGGGCATAGTCCTCCACCTGACGCAAAGCTTCACTGCCGAGCCCCTGTCCCCTCTGTTCATGGCTGATTATCAGGAGTCCGATCATCAGAGTACTATGTTGGGGAAAACCTGTCACGCAGTCACATATCCCCGCAAGTGTATCTCCGCAGAAAAAACCAAGGACAGTCTTGTCATCGGGGGAAGATCCCGGAGGAAGGTCTGTGAAAAGTTCCTCCGCGGCATCATCCTCCGGCAGTTTGTGGTCCTGAAAAAGAAAATATTCGCTCTGGTTTTTTATAAAATCCGCGACTATCTTTTTATGACTGGTGATATCAAGGATGACTCTTTCCATATTACTTCTCCACCATCCAGTATATGCCTTTTTCTCTTGCCATCATCTTCTCTTCGATCATGGCCCGGCGTATGAAACAGAAATCATCATGAAAATCAGCGATGATCAGATTCACCTCTTTTTCCGTGTACTTTTTCCCCGGTTTAAACGCCTCTGCGATGATATCCAGTACGATCCGTCTTTTTTTCCTTCCCACGGGAATCTGTATAAGCTTGCCGTACTTGAAGAACGCCCGCTCCACTTTGAGTCTGTACTTGTTCTCTTCCCCGCATGGCGATGCGCTCATGCGTATAAGCTGCCCCAGGTTCTTTTCCAGAATACCCGGTTTGATGGTGAACACTGTGTAATACTGTTCCTTAACGCTGGTGATCATATCTGCTTCCACAAGCTTCTTCAGATGGAAGGACACTGTGGAGGGCGTCACCCCCAGGTTGTCCGATAGTTCTTCCACGTGGCACCTTTTTTCCATAAGCGCTTTGACTATGGCAAGTCTTGTGCGGTCTGACAATGCCTTGAACATCATAAGGTTCTTATCCATATTATTCCTCCCTGTCACCTGTGACGGAACCGATGAGTTTCATACAGCGCCCTGAGTAATAAAGTTTCACTTTACCTTTTTCCTCGCTCTCAAAATCACCGTGTGAAGAAGCGATCTCCATCTCCTGCCTCCAGCTGTCCCTGAGCTGATTTTCAAATCTCCTTATGAGGTAGATGACTCTTTCCCTCTCCCCCATCTTTAGGAAGGGATCTTTCTCATCTGCCTTCATGCTCAATATGACTTCATGTGTGTCAGACTTCGCGGCTCCGTTAAACGCATTGACCGCTCCTGTATAAGCGCCGACGATACCCACGCCGATCTTTCTTTTTATGCATTCCCATTCCTCGCCCTTTTCACGCATGGCATTGGATTCATACATCAGTTCAGATCTCATCTCATTGAGATTATCCATTATCACGTTTTTGACTTCATCGATTGTTTTCATAAGTATCACCTCTTTTTACTTTTATTTTATTTCATACTTATCTAATGAGATTATAGATATAGAATGTAACATGTCAATAGTTATTTCATATATATCGAATAAATTATTTATTATAGTATTCGAGACTTATAACTTTTATTGAAACAAGATTTCCGCAAAGATAATTTTTTGGTTATAAGTTATAAATATATCAGAAGAAAATGAAAAAATCGGGGTGAGAGGATTTGAACCTCCGACTCCTTGCTCCCGAAGCAAGTGCGCTACCGGACTGCGCTACACCCCGATTGATTTACGAAAATCAAGATACAGAAAGCGGGGATAAAAGTCAAGTGATTTCTATCCCCGCGATTTTTATGATTCCAGGTCTTCCTGATAAGTCAGGTTGGGATTCTTCACGGCTCCCGCCTCATCCAGTCTTGCCACAGGAGTGGTAAGAGGAGCTTTATGGAGCAGTTCAGGATCTTTTTTCGCCTCTTCGGCGATATTGATCATGATCTCCACGAACTCATCCAGAGTCTGTTTACTTTCAGTCTCAGTGGGTTCGATCATGAGCGCTTCATCCACGATGAGAGGGAAGTATACCGTAGGCGCGTGAACGCCGTAGTCAAGCATGCGTTTTGCGATGTCCAGTGTCTTGACGCCGTACTTTTTAAACTTGGCGCCTGAGAGGACAAACTCATGCTTACACACCCTGTCATGGGGAAGTTTATAATATTTTTTAAGTTTCTGCTGCAGATAGTTTGCGTTGAGGCACGCCATGCGTGACGCCTCCCTAAGCCCTTTCAGGCCCAGGTGTTTGACGTAGGCATAGGCTTTTACCACAACACCTGTATTTCCAAAGAAACCGTGGATCTTGCCTATAGTATGTTTCAGATCATAATCCAGTTTATATTTTCGGCCTGTCTTTGTGACAACGGGCACCGGGAGGAACTCTCTCAGATGAGCTTTTACTCCTATGGGTCCTGAACCGGGGCCTCCGCCTCCGTGGGGAGTTGAGAGTGTCTTATGGAGGTTCCAGTGGACGATATCAAAGCCCATGTCACCGGGACGTGAAATGCCCATGCAGGCGTTGAGGTTTGCTCCGTCATAATAAAGCAGTCCGCCTTTATCATGTACTATTTCAGCGATCCTGAGTATTTTTCTATCAAACAGCCCCAATGTATTGGGGTTTGTGAGCATAAGTCCCGCCACTTCTTCTGTCATGGCTTCTTCAAGGGCTTCCAGGTCTACGCCGCCCTGTTTATTTGAGGGTATGGTGACTACTTCGAAGCCGGCCATGGCTGACGTAGCGGGGTTTGTGCCGTGGGCTGAATCGGGGACGATGATCTTTGTCCTCTTTTCACCTTTGACGTCAAAATACTTTCTGAAGATCTTTATCCCTGTTAGTTCACCGTGTGCTCCGGCGGCGGGCTGGAACGTATAAGCGTCCATTCCTGTGATGACATTAAGGTCATGTTCCATCTCATACATGAGCTGAAGCATTCCCTGTATATCCTCGTCTGCGCTGTAGGGATGCACATGGGCAAAACCTTCCAGTCTTGCGACATATTCATTGACTTTGGGATTATATTTCATGGTACATGAACCCAGGGGATACATCCCCTTATCC
>CAZGIO010000145.1:0-4576 GCA_964525975.1 uncultured bacterium | reverse complement strand
CTTCTCTCCTCCTTTTTTTCAGAGGAAAAGATCTTTACCACTTCCATGCCTTGGATAATCTCCTGGAGTATGGAAACAGTCTTTGCCATGAGCGCCTGTGTGATAAGAGTATATTTTTTTACAAAAATACCAAGGAAATAGATGATTATGACTATAGCCGGAAGAACGCAAAGCATTATTATAAACAACCTTGCATTCAAAAATATCATGAAACCTATGGCACCAAGAAGAGTTGCCACGTTCATCACCAGATCCACCACGCCGCGGCGCATGAAGTTCTGGATATTGGCCACATCGTTTGTGAGCCTGGACAGTATATCTCCGGACTGATGGTTCTTGAAGAACTTCATGGGCAGATAGAGTATTTTCCCCAGGACGTCGTTTTTCAGCCGCACAAGGAGGTTTTCAGCCAGGTAGTTCAGGGTATAATCCTGTCCGAACTTGGAGAGGAACAGTATTAAAGAATTCACTGCTCCAAGGAAGATGATGGCTTTAAGCAGTTCAGGTTCAGATAAAGCAAAGTCGATAAAACTCTGTATGATTATTGCCAGGGCGTTCTGGCTTGCGGCAAGGACCAGCATGAAGATGATGGCCACGGGGTAATAAATCTCGAAACCCCTTAAATATCTGAGCAGTCGTTTTATCTCTTGCATATCAATCCTTTCCCGATAAGAATAACTTACACGCTCTGGTGTGTCAATGGTATCATTTGAAAGTGCTTCGCTGCTTGACGAGTATCATATAAAGGCCCATGGCTACCATGATGATATCGGGAAGCCATGCCGCCAGCACAGGGGACATGCGCCCCGCAGTGCCCAAGGACTGGAACGTGGCGATGACACCCCAGAAGAGAAAACTGATGCCAAGTGATACGCCTATGATGGATGAGAGGTTCAGTTTGGGATTGACTATTGTTATGCCCAGACCCAATAGGGACACAAGAAAAGATATAAGGGGAAATGAGAACTTCATGTTCAGTTCAACAAGATATTTGCTTACATCTATGCCCGATTCTCTCCCTGAACGTATGAACTCACGCAGCTCCAGGAAGTTCATCTCATCATGTTTTTTAACGTTCTGGGCGAAATCAGAAGGGGTCTCGGATATCTGCAGCACCATATGTCCCATGGGCTGCTGGATGCCCAGGGCGATCTCATCCTCATTATCATCAAAAAGCTTGATGAAGATGTTTTCGCATAACCATCTGCCGTCGCCTAAATAGACTGCCTTTGAAATATCCGCTCTGTAGCGGATGGAATTGTCCTTCCATTCCTCAACAAGGAGGCCTGAAAGGCTCTTTTCATCATGGTCATATTTTCGGATGCTGAAAATAAGCCCTTTTTTCCCCTTATATGAAAAATCCTCCTTGTCGCCGATACGGATGAATCTCCGTTTTTTTATCTTCGCTTCCAGTTCATCCACCTTGTAGTTGGCGGAAGGTACAATTGCTTCACTGAGAATGAAACCGGCGAAGCTTATAAAAAGGCTGGATATGATAATGGGGAGGGCGATCCTCATATAACTGAGCCCGGCATTGAAGATGATCAGAATCTCATTGTTCTTTATGAGACGGTGCATGGTCACGAATGTGGCGAATATGGTGGCAATGGGTAATATGAAGTTGAGAAGATATGGCGTCTTGATGAGATAGTAATAAAAGTAATAATAAAAAGGGGCATGGTTGTCCAGGAACATCTTAAGCCTGTCAAAAAGGTCGATGATGATGTTGACAAATAGAAAACTCACAGTGGTATAAATAAATATCTTCCAGAAAATGGAGGATATATATTTATCTATCTTTTTTAAATAGAACAACAAATCTCTCCTTTATTTTTTCCAGAAGGGCAAACGAGAAGTAGAAATGGCCGGACAGAATGAGATAGTTCAGATATACCGCAAAGATGATCAGGATGATGTTGGCAAACCACATGGCTGTAACAGGCGTGATGTATCCTCTGTCTCCCAGGGCTTCTCCCCCTATGAGAGACACCCAGTAAAAAAGAAAAACAGCGATGCTTATGACATATGAATACCCCTTCTGCCTTCTGCGTGTGATGATCCCCAGGGGGAAGGCGATAAAAGCGAATATGAGCGGTGAGAATGAGAGGGCATACTTTTTATGATATTCAATAAGCAGCTTGTTGATCTTTGAGTATTGTTTGCTGATATTCAGTCTCAGCTTTTCGTAAAAGGTCTCGATTCGTTTTGTCTCTTCAGGAGAAAGTCCGGCTTTGGAGAGCTGCTCCCTGTATTTCTCCTTCTCCTTTTCAACGGGAATGAGCAGTTTTTCGATCTTATTGATGCTTTCACGTATCTCTTTGTTTGTGAGTTCCCTGTCACCCTTTGTGGCCCAGTTCTTTTTCTGGTTCTGGCCATAAGCGATGGTGATGCTCTGCTGGTTGAAATCGATCTTGAGGAGTTTTGATTTGTCGTCTTTGTCTGTCTCATAGATGGAGCCGTCTGAAAGGAGGAATGTTAGAAGCCCCTTATCGGTGTCTGATATGAGTTCTCCCTTCCTGGCGATGATGGTCCTTAGCGCCGAAGGATCTGACTCATCATAGATGAGGATGTCTGAAAGGGTGCCCTGTTTAAAATCTATTTTCTCTATGTAGAGCCTGTAACCTTCGATATCGTCAACAAAGGTGTGCTCCACTATATTGGCGGCGGGCTTTTTCAGCTTTATGTCAAAGAGCATCTTTTTTGCTTCGAAATTTGAACGCGGCATGACCCGCGTATTGAAAAAGATCAGAAAACAGGTGATGAGCAGCGCGAACAGGAACGGTTGTCTGAAAAGTTTGTAAGGATGGATGCCGCCGCTGTAGCATGCTATTACTTCATGGTTTCCCGCCAGTTCTCCGAAGACCATGAGATAGGTGATGACAATGGACATGGGTATGGTGAGAGAAAGAAGCGACGGGAGGATGAACATGATCAGCTCGATCACCATGTAAAAAGGTATGCCCTTCGCTATTACAAGATCAGCGATCTCAAAGATCTTGTCAAGGATGAGAAGGAGTGTAAGTACTGTAAGGTTAATAAAATAGACGGGGAGTATTTTCTTCAGTATATATCTGTTGAGTGTGGAATACAGTTGCAGACGCATGAGTGGATTATACCTAAAAGAGCCGTGAAAGGCAAGATTAACTTTACAGTGTCTTTACAGCTGATTCGGCTTTTTCAGCGAGGTTTTTAAGGATGAGCTGGTTCGTATAATCGAAAAACTCGTAAAAATCATTCCAGACACGTCCTTCCTTCCAGCCCAGCATGGAATATATAAGAGTGGTCTTGTCGTCGCTGCGGGGGACCATCTGTATAACGATGATAAGATGTTTGGCGATCTCGGGGTTTGGAAATCCCTGGGGTGTGGAAGTTATCCGCATGCATATCATCTCAAAGGGGAGATATCCTGTGATCTCCAGAACCATATGGTCGTCTCCTCCGAAACTGCCGCTGTCGTCAAAGACCGGTTCGACTTTTCCTCCGATGATGACTTTGATGTCGGCAATGGGGGAGAGGAATGAGCGGAACCCTGATGGAGAAGCGAATATGGCCCATGTCTCGGTTATGTCCAGGGGGAGTGTAATCATATGCTTAAGGATCTTTTCACCGTGTTCAGTGGTATGACGCGCGCTTGATACGATATCATCCTGTTTGCGTTTATTCTGCATAAGCACTACCAGTATAAGCAACAATAAAACATCTGAAATTGTCAGGAGCAATAAAGTCATATAATTACCTCACTATATGAATATTAAGCGACAATCCTTCTGTTATCAAGAAAAATATTCAATTACTGAAAAATAGGAATCATATTTGGTATGTTTAAGCTGTACCAGGGACAGGTATACCGCTGAAAATATATTGAAAAGCGTCTGTCTGGTTATATAATTGTAAACAGGTGGTTTTATGAGGAAAAAAAGAGAGATCGATTTTATCAGGACGCCGGAAGACGGGGGCAAGGCCGCCGCGCAGCAGGCGTCATCACATGTGGCGGCGGGGTTTCCGTCTCCAGCGGATGACTATATGGAGGGAAAACTCGACCTTAACGAGCATCTTGTGAAGCATCCCGCGTCCACTTTTTTTGTAAAAGTGAAAGGTGACTCCATGACGGGAGCTTCCATAAACAGCGGAGACCTTCTGCTTATAGACCGCTCCTGCGAACCTGTTAACAGGGATGTGGTCCTGGCTGTCCTTAACGGGGATTTTACTGTCAAGCGGCTCTGGAAAAGAGGAGGGAAAGTCATCCTCAAGGCTGAAAACCCGGAATATGATGATATAGAGATATTTGAAAACGATGATTTTCAGGTATGGGGCGTCGTTAAGTGGGTGCTCCACGAGGTGATATGATGTGCGGCCGTTTTGCAAGAGTGGTGCCTGTCTCAAAGATCGCGGAGGAGTTCGGGCTTTCAGACATGACAGAAAGGGATCCTGTCTCCTATAATATCGCTCCCGGCAGCGCCGTGGTCACCGGCAATATGTATGACGGAAAAGCGGCCGCTCTGCTTTCCCGGTGGGGCATGCCGTATGTGCGTTATAACGGGAGAGAACATACACTGATCAATGTCAGGTTTGAGAC
>CAZGIO010000144.1:0-4599 GCA_964525975.1 uncultured bacterium | reverse complement strand
ACACCGTATCCCCTTATAAAATTCCGGCGCGAGGGCTCTGAAAATCATCTGCCGTTCTATTCCATCACATATACCTTAAGGGGGGGGAATCCGTTAAAACCCACCGCGCTGTAGCTCTGGGTGTATGCTCCCGTTGTAAACACATAGACCCTGTCCCCCGGAGCAACGGTATTGGGAAAGTTCATCTTAACTTTTTCGTACAGGATGTCCATGCTGTCGCATGTGGGGCCGGCTACGATGAATTTTTCAGAATATCCGTCCTTTTCCACATACATGGGATATTTGATGGACTCATCCAGTGTCTCGATGAGTCCGCTGAACTTGCCCACATCCAGATACATCCATTTAAAGGGGTTATACCTGGCTTTTTTTTCTATAAGCACGATCTCACTAACAAGTACCCCTGCGTCCCCCACAAGGGAACGTCCCGGCTCTATGATGATCTCAGGCATATTATCGCCGAAGTCCTCTTTCAGGAACCGTTCGATCTCCGCTGCGTATATAGCTGTCTCTGTGGTCGGCGTGGTGTATTTAGCGGGGAACCCGCCGCCGATATCTATCATCTTAAGCTCAATACCCACCTCTTTTGCAGCTTCAAAAAGGTAGTAGCATTGGCTCACGGCGTTATCCCACTGTCCGATATCCCGCTGCTGGGAACCCACGTGGAAGGAAAGACCGTATGGGATCACATCCATTTTGCCGGCTTTCCTGATCAGGGAGAGTATCAGATCGGGATGGGCCCCGAACTTTCTGGAGAGAGGCCAGTCGGCGCCGCTGCCGTCAGTTAATATACGGAAATAGACTTTTGCCCCAGGCGCGTTCTTCGCTATGGAATTGAGATCATACTCTGAATCCGTGGCAAAGAGACGGACGCCTTTTTGGAATGCATATGCCACATCCTTTGATTTTTTTATGGTATTTCCATACAGCACACGTGACGGGTCCACTCCCAGTCCCAGGAGCATATCCAGTTCATATATGGAAGCTACATCAAAATTTGAACCCAGTTGAGCAAGAAGCGTCAACACTTTAATATCCGGATTGGCCTTCACGGCGTAATGGATCTTTGCAAAGGGTAAAAACTCCCGCAGTTCCCTGTATTTCCGTTCCACTATATCCAGGTCAATAACAAGAAAGGGAGTTTCTTTCTCTTCCGAGAATTTTTTCAGTTTCTCAAACCTCGCTGGATCGATATACTCGTTTATATGAAATGCGTATTCAGTTTTTTTCATATAAGCCTCCTTGTTAAAGAACACTTAAACACAACGCAAAAAATAGCACAGGAAACAGGCTTGTCAACTGATAAATGATTGTGGAAATCGGGAATTTTTTCACATTTTTCCTATCTTTAATATTGACTTTTCAGACAAGTGTAATAAAATTTCATTTGAAAGTACTATACTTACAATAAAAGGAGGTCTCATGAGCCGTAAAAGCGTAGAAGAATGGGCAGACAACGTGATCAAGCAGGACCAGATTGACAAGTACCTTATAGACGGTAAGGACTTCATAGACGATAAACTTATAGAATCGCAGCTAGCTGCGGCAAAGAATCCTGACAAGGAAAAAATCAGGGCAATCATACAAAAATCGTTATCCATACAGCGGCTGGACCCCGAAGAGACAGCGGCTCTTCTGAATGTGGAAGATGAGGAACTCTGGGAAGAGATGCGCGAAGCAGCGTTTAAGATCAAGCATATGGTATATGACAACAGGATCGTGATCTTCGCACCGCTTTATCTCAGCAACCTGTGTGTGAACAACTGTCTTTACTGCGGATTCAGAAAAGACAACACACATGAAAAGCGCCGCATACTGAACATGGATGAAGTGAGAAAAGAGACTGAAGCTCTCATCCAGATGGGTCAGAAAAGGCTTATAGTAGTCTACGGTGAACATCCTGAATCAGACGCCGATTACATGGCTGAGACTATCAAGACCGTATATGACGTTAAGATGAAGACCCGCAAAGGCGAAGGCGCCATACGTCGCGTTAACATCAACGCGGCTCCCATGTCCACAGAAGACCTGAAAAAACTATGGGAAGTGGGCATAGGCACATACCAGGTATTCCAGGAGACTTATCACAGAGAGACATATAAACGGATACATCCTTCAGGGCCGAAATCCGATTACCGCTGGAGGCTTTATGCTCTTCACAGGGCCATGGACGCCGGCATTGACGATGTGGCCATAGGGGCACTTTTCGGACTGTATGACTGGCGTTTTGAGGTCATGGGGCTTCTTTACCACGCCATAGACCTGGAGAACAGGTTTGACGGCATCGGGCCACACACCATCTCATTCCCCCGCCTCACCCCTGCGGACAATGCGCCGCTCCAGGCTGACAATGACTTTACAGTATCCGACGAGGACTTTAAAAAACTTGTTACTGTCATCAGACTTTCCGTACCCTATTCAGGTATGATCATCACGGCCAGGGAAAAACCGGAGATCAGAAAAGACGTTATTGCTCATCTGGGATGCACTCAGACAGACGCCTCCACGCGCATAGGCCTTGGGGCATATTCCGAGCAGTATACCAAGCAGGAAAAGGACAGGCAGCAATTTGAACTGGGTGACACAAGAGACCTGGATGTGGTGGTCAGTGAGCTTGCTGACCTCGGCATGATCACCTCTTTCTGCACTGCGGGATACCGCTGCGGCAGGACCGGCGACAAGATCATGGGTCTTCTGAAATGCGGCACCGAGGGTAAGTTCTGCAAGCTCAACGCCGTACTCACATTCAGAGAATGGCTTGATGATTTTGCATCTCCCGAGACCAAGGCAAAAGGAGAAAAACTCATCCGCAAAGAGATCGAAGAGATAAAAAAAGACCCCTTCTTCAAGGACAACAGGCTCCTGAAGGAATTTGAGGAATATTACGAAAGGATATCAGATGGAGAAAGAGACCTGTATATCTGAAAAGATACTCCGTATCACCGCTGAGGATCCCAGGGATTTCCTTGAAGAAGTCTCTGCCCTGGCAAGCAGGGAACTGGGTGTAAAGATCTGGTTCTGCGAACGCATAGGCAGGCGCTGGTCTCATTTCGCAGGTGACGGAGTGATCATGAGTTCCGGTATCCGCGGCGACATCCCCGGGGTGGAACGCATGGGTTATATCCTCGAAAGCAAACCTGAGGACCAAACTGCCTGGGAGAAGATACTCCGGTCCATATCAGAAAGGTTAAACACAGGTCAATAAGACACTTCCGGAAAATCAAGCATAAAAAAAGGGCGGCTAAAAAAGCCGCCCTTTTTCATTTATATGTCTCAGATGTTCAGTGTTTATGGGTAAGCTCTTCCACTGATTCTCCCGTTACTTTACTTCTTCCGAAGTAATTTGTATGGAGCAGTTTATGAGCTTTTTTGGATCCGGGTTCACCCAGGAAATCCTTATAGCATGTAAGGATCGCCTCATTATGATGTGAACATCTCTTGGGAAGGTCATGGTCTTCCTTATAGAGTCCTTCGCCTCTGCGTGCGCGTTTGGCTATTGAACTTCCATAAGGCTGTCCGCCTCCGCCTACGCAGCCGCCGGGACAAGCCATAATCTCGATGAAGCCGTATTCGCTTTTACCGGTCTCTTCGATCTGTTTCTTGACTTTATTGAGAAGAGCCCTGGCATTGCCCAGACCATGAGCCACAGCCACTTTGAGCTTCAGTCCTTCTATATCCACTTCGGCTTCCTTTACACCTTCCATACCGCGGACAGGAGCAATATCAACATCAGTGAGGTCTTTTCCTGTCACGAGGAAGTAAGCGCTTCTTATAGCCGCTTCCATAACTCCACCTGTGGCGCCGAATATAGTGGCGGCTCCTGTGTAGTCAGCCAGAGCATGGTAGGGTTCCTCTTCGGGAAGGTTTTTGAAATCAAGTCCCGCTTCTCTGATCATGCGGATAAATTCTCTTGTTGTGAGTACATAATCCACATCCTGATAACCGGAATCTCTCATCTCAGGCCTCTGAGACTCGAATTTCTTGGCTGTACAGGGCATGATTGAGACAGACACGATCTTTGAGGGATCGATGCCGGATTTTTCAGCATAATATGTCTTTGTGAGAGCACCCATCATCTGCTGAGGTGATTTCGCAGTTGAGATATTCTCACCAAATTCCGGGAAGAATGTTTCCAGGAACTTGACCCAGCCGGGAGAACAGGAAGTAAGAAGAGGCAGCTTTCCGCCCTCTTTGATCCTGTTTACGAGCTCAGTGCCCTCTTCCATGATAGTAAGGTCAGCTGAGAAGTTTGTATCGAATATCTCATCGAACCCGATCCTCTTCAGAGCGGCATACATCTTGCCCACTGTGACTTTACCCATCTCCATGCCGAACTCTTCGCCGAGGGAAGCTCTTATAGCGGGAGCCTCCTGAACCACGACGTGTTTTTCAGGATCCAGTATGGCATCCCATACCATCTCAAGATGGCTTTTTTCTCTCAAAGCTCCTGTGGGGCAGTATACGATACACTGGCCGCAGTTTACGCAGGGGCTGATGCCCATTCCCGCTGAGAAAGCAGTATCCACGTGTGCGTCGAATCCTCTGTCCACGATCTCTATTGCATTTACTGTCTGGATCTGGGCGCAGACGGTGACGCAT